>NZ_JALKAU010000070.1:0-22674 GCF_023015735.1 Gelidibacter sp. F63206 | reverse complement strand
GTGTGCCAGGATTTTGTTTTTTCGACGGCCCCCGTAAAGTCCAAAGTGCTTATCACCACATCGGTCGTGACCAGATAATCATTGACGCTCTTTACATAAATTGGGCTTCCCTTGGTGTCATATCCCGTATAGGTGGTGATCCATTTGGCGGGGACCTGGTCGAGCACCCTTACCTTGCTGCCGGTCGCCAGTCCCTTGGTCCACTTCTGGGTACCGGGACTGTTGTCATGATTCAGGATGTTCTGCCCGTCATGTGTTGCTGGCATGGCCACAAAGCCATCAAAAGTATAGTTGTCGTAATAGTTTATCGTCAAGATCTCCGTAATAAAATTTACCGGGTAGGACTCGTTGTTATAATAGATCGTTGCGCCAACCATTGTTGTATCAGAGGTTCGCTTGGTAACGAATTGCGGATTCCTGAGATCGGCATCATCCTGTAAGGCTGCCCTGCCAATGCCCCTGGTCATTTCCCCTGTATAGGCCACCCTTCCAAAGGCATCGTATTTGGTGAACAGCCATTTGTCCTGTGCCCTCAGGTTGGCGTCCTGCGTCAGGATGGGCTGGTCCAGTTTGTTATAGACGATGTACTCCCTGTCTTTTCCTGGGATCTTCTTTTCCACAAGACGGTTCCTGTGGTCGTAGGTATATTGATAACCAAGTTCGTCCAATTGGGCATTGACTGTTGCCCAAGGTGAGGTAGAGGCCTCCATCTTCGGGGGCAGCACGTAGGTCAGGTTGCCATAGTCATCGTACACGTAATAGGTGTCGTGCGGTGCGTTGGGCACGATCACGCTCCCCACTTTTGAATCGCCGTAGGTGCGCTTCAGCACGACCCTGCCCTGCTTATCGGTGAACTCCTCGGCCGTGTGCGCTTTCCCATTGGTCCAGTTCTCGTCCCTGGTGACGGTTTTGTAGAGTTCACCCTGACCATAATAGCCGAGTGCACCGGGAACCAACGATAGACTTGGGGTATAGGTCTTGTCGGCATAGGCCAGCTCCACACGATACAGCCTGACATTGTCGTTCACAGGGTCTGTGGGGCTGTTGGGATCAAAGGTATTGGCCGCGTATTCAAATCCTATCTCATGGCCGCCGCCCAGGCGCCAGTCATGGCCCGGCGCCGCCTGTTTCAGTACCCTGCTCAGGGGAGAGCTCTCAAATTCCTTTTCCGAAAAGGGGTTAGGTGATCCGGGGGCGATGTCCGCACTGTACTTCGCGGCCAGATAATGGGTCTCGGTGGCACTGGGTGCATCGCTCCGGTACAGACCGTGGCCAATGTCCTGGCTGTAGGGCAGGAACTCCTTATTTTGCCTGCCGAACTCATCATAGCCGATATGGGTGATGATGTCCTGACTACCTCCGCCCGAGCGTATGCCCACGTTCTGCATCGGCCTTCCAAGGCCGTCAAAATAGGTAACCGATTCCATCTTTTCGTTATCGGTCAATGTGGACACATCTGTAGTCCCCGTCCTTGGGACAATCGTATGGATGTAGTTCTCATTGCTCAGCTGGGAAGGCCCCGAGCCCATGCTCGAGAGGTCGATCACGAACTGACTGCCCGTTACGGAAGTATATAACTGGTTGTTGTTCCCAGCCATATGGCTCAGAACGACCGAATTGGAAATAATCGAGGCCTTGACGTGCGAAAAATATTCCGTGGAACCGTTCTTTAGTTTCAGGAACCCCAGCTCCATATCGGGAAGAGCCGGTGAGGTCTGGATGGTGGCAACAGGACCGTTCTTCAGCTTGTTAGCGGAAAAGCTCGAACTGAACGTTACGGTCAGCAGGTCATCCGTAATAGCCACAGTCATACTCCCCCCGCCACCGCCCACAGGGGTATCGATGAAAACAGTGTAATACCAGTTCTGGTAAAAGTCCACATATTGACCGGCCACAAAATTACTCGGAATGTCCGGGGGCGTGGTGAAGGACCAGGTTATCAATGCCAACATCAAAGTCCCCGTTATATTTTTTAGCTTCATGAGATTATTGTTTGTAGTGATATTCATATCCTGAAATTATCTTGCCCCCGGAATCAAGGACCTGTTTTAAACGGTTGGAATCGTCATATTCGTAATAGACCGTTTGCCCTTTGGGATCCGTCACGCTCGTCACGCCTATAAGTGGGTCGTAAGTGTACGTCGTCACCATCGCATCATCGGAAAGGCTGTTCCTTAATGCCGACAAAACGGTTCGCAGGTGGTCTTCGGAAGTATTGCCAACATCGGCATCAGAGATGGCACGTATCTTTTGTAGCGTATTGTAACCTGACGGCAAAGTACTCATAGACATCTCTACATCCAAATAAGTGGCATTCTCGATCTTCGCAATCGGGTACTGCTGATTATAGCCCCAGATATAGACTATATGCGTACCGTCGGCCCTGGACACTTCCATGGGATTGCCATGGCTGTCGTACTCGTGGTAAACAATACGGTCTTGAAGTTTATTTATGACAGAATTGTACGTCCCCTTTAAAGTTTGTACAGACCTAGGCAACACCAAACTATCAGAGCCCCATATGCCATAATTAGTCCGATGCAAGCTTATCAATTCCGATGCCTCTGCCAGACCATTATTGTTTACGTCTTTGTAGGTTTCTATCTGAACTGGTTCTGCTATACGATGTTGTCGATCTGGATTAGCTAAGGTTGGCGTTTGTAATTTCTTTATTGCCTTTAATTCCAAGGTGGTCAATAATTGTGCTCCCAAGGACTTGTCATTTGTTACATCCTCAGGGTAAAAAAACTTGGTAATTATAGGTTTTGAATCACTAGATGTTGTGATAGTTTTTGACGCCAATTTGGGATTAACTTCATATAGATAGTCTATCGACGATATTAGATTCCCAGAAACATTAAAAGTTGTTGTGGTCGTATTTTTAAGACGATACCATTCAGAAATTGCACTGTAAAATCCATGTTTGTAAGTTGCTGCAATGCCACCGCTAATTGTCATAACGATATTAACCCCAGAGTTGGCGATAGATTCCCTATTAAAGGCCTCATACAGATGTTCTGTCCTTTGAATTAAAGTATAAGTTCCATTTTCATAAGCAAACTCTTCCTTTTTTATCAGATTCCCACGAAGCCAAGAAGCATAAAGGTCGGGTAAAAGCACATTTCCATATACACCTCCAGTGGAAAAATGTGCTAAATCTCCCACCATATTGAAATCGTATTGAGTCTTTAACAAGTCTTTATTCAATTCAATTACATTTTTATAACCGACTGAACTTCCATTTACACTAGCCGCTGCAGATTGAGAATGGGACGTTATTTTATATACTTCTTTCTTCGGGGAACATGAACCATTAAACAATTCCGGATCCACAAAAACTGGTGTCCCCAAAGAATAACCACTCGATAATGCCTGGTTGAAATAATTATATTCATAATTTTTCTCAATTCTTCCACCATTCTCATCATTTAACACTATTTTTTTAATTCGCTGGCCTCCAACAATATACTCCTGAGACCCCGATCCAGAATTTGATACTTCCTTATAATTTATAATTACACTAAAATCAGAATTGGGATTATAACTATTCGCTGTAGCGACAATTTTATAATCTCCCGGCGGAAAAAAGTAATCAAATACGGAACTGCTAATTGAAATGGAAAAACCAGGGTCTGTAACACCTATAATTTCAAAAGTGTAATCACAAGCAAAATTGGTCAACACCCCTGTATTGTCACATCCTGTAACCATTGAATTAACTCTTGCTGGATCATGACCCACATTCGGACCAATCGTGAAATTTATAAGATATCTGCCAAAGGGATCAAGATTCGCTGGGGATTTTACGAAATTCACTGATTTATCAATCATTTGCATAAGATTAAGATTCAAATAATCACCTTGGTAAATGAGATCTGAGACCGTATTGCTTTCAAAATAATACTCAGCATACCCACCAGTTGGATATGTGATTTTCGTTAGCATTCCTGCCTGAGAAAATAAAGTATCAACTGATCTCTCAGCATTCCCCCCATAGATAGCTGGAGTATTCCCTCCCAACCTCACCCGCGGAATCAAGCTTTCATTTTCATTCTTTCCATTATAGTAACCCCAATAATCTTGACCATTTGAAAAACGACCCGGAAGAACTATTGGATTGTAACTAAATATATATGGCGGATAAGATATTGATCCAGTTTTTTCAGTTAAAGAAATTAACCTTAGGCGATGAAGGCGCTCGTTTTGATATCCAAACTGGCCCCAATTGTCTGTCTGGACTGGTGACACGATATAATCATGTTCCAAATCGAATGATTTAATCATTTTAACTTTATCGAAAATACGAATCTTACTTAAGGCCTTGCTTCCTCCATAATCCAACCTGTTTTGAGAATTTAAATCAAATTCGATTTCTCCATTTGAAAACACAATGCCCTGAAGATGAGAAGTGTTCCCTAAAGTTTCAGAAAAGGATACTGAATATCCATTAACATCACAACGCCCGGAGATAAAACTCTCTTGAGTTTTATACAATTGCCCCGTCATTTCTTCTTGATAGTTGAAGACAACTGACTTTCTTGTTGTGGAAGATTCTATCAATAATAAATGCCATGCACTTGTGTAAGAAAAAACAGGTCCTTCTCCAGAAACAGAAGTTTGAGTTTTTTCTACAGAAAACGAATGTGACAATGGGCTTTTATCAACGGCTATCCTACCGTCTGGTGCTTTTCCAAAATGATATTTTATTCCTTTCTCAGTATGGATTATAAAACTTGAAATTTGACCGGTATTATTATAAGAAGGGATAATTTTTAAATTACTTTTGGGCGTTTGAATGAATGCCTGATCAGTTTGGCTATAGACAAATCTCCCATGGTAGCCCCCAAAATTAAATGTAAAAACGTCCGGCTCGTAATCACGCTTACCATCTTTTACTTGATTAAGTTGATAGTAATCGTTTTCCCCACCAGTGCTATGAGGCAAACTTGCTAAATGATCTACAGTATAATTAGTGTTTATATATCCATTCTCCATATCATCAGGGTTCATGCGCACCGTTCTGGATATAATCCCGCCTGCATTTAGGGACCAACCAAGACCTACCCATGATGCGATTTCTTCAACCTTGATTCCGGACGCATGGTAAGAAAGAGATAATGGAACATTGATATCCCCTTCATTTATCGTATATAAAGGAATGCTTATTTCCGGAACACCCGTAGAAGTAGCCATAGGAATGTCCACATATTTAGCAAGTGCGGATGCATTGGGAGATGGAGGAATAACTTGAGGTAACTGGTTATTGTTTTGCCCCATGATTGAGAGATTAACAACCAGGTTCATTAAAATTATAATCGTATATTTTCTTTTCATGACTAAATCTCCAATAAATTCTGTTGAAATAGCAAACTAGCTATCTCATGAGTGATAATTTGGTAAACTTATGCACTAATACTTTAAAAGTCCGGGGATTTTAATTACAATTAGTAAGGCAAAAAAAAACATATAAAAGGCTATGCATCTTGATATTATCAAAAACAACCCAAAAAACCTTACATATCATAAGGTTTTTTGATCATGAAATCTCGTTAATTGTAATAAATTGGACAAAAAGGATTATATATCCTCGCGGCTGAAATGGCCAAACCTTCAACCTATATTTTACATCTTTGCGAATTTGGATTAGCAGCGAAATAAACAATCGTATAATTTAATTAATGTGAAAATGAAGAAAATTTTAAATGTTTTAATTATTGAGGATCACCCCATGGTCATTGAAGGATATCAACGTGTATTTGAAGAAATAAGTTCTGTTGATAGAAATTTCAAATTTAACATCGCATCAGCACTGTGCTGTGAAACCGCCAATTTCAAAATCAATGAATATACCATTTCAAATTCAATAGACATAGTTTTATTGGACCTTAGATTGCCTGCTTCGAAAGATGGAAAGACTATTTCCGGGGAGGATGTCGGCTATAAAATTAGAGATGAATTTCCAAACTGTAAAATAATTATCATAACCTCATTGAGTGATAACTATATACTAAATACAATTCTCAAAAAGCTTAATCCAGATGGACTTATAATAAAAAGTGAGATTTCTGGACGAGAATTAAAAGATGCTATATTTTCAGTGCTTGATGATAAACCATACTATAGTATTTCCGTTTTACGGTTACTCAGAAAACAAATCTCAAGTGATTTTGTCGTGGAGCCCGTCGACAGACAGATTCTTTATCATTTATCGATAGGGACAAAGACAAAGGATCTTCCTAAAATTGTCCATTTGTCACTTGGAGGCGTGGAGAGAAGAAAAAGACAGCTGAAACAAATTTTTAACGTTGACGAGACTAATGATAATGTGCTCTTAAAAATTGCCAAGGACAATGGCTTTATATAGTTGAATGATATGCGAAAATTAAAAAAAATCCCTGCGTACAACCTTCAAGAAATACTGATTGTACTTGTGATCATTGGCATATTGCTCCTGTTGGCTTTGCCCAATTTAATGCCTTTGATCAGTAAGGCAAAAAGCATTGAAGCCCAAACCCAATTGAAATACATCTATAATTCACAAACAACCTATCGTTATATGTATTCAAAGTATTCAAACGATTTGAACGAACTGGATTTTGTACCGCCAAAAACAGTTAAGGAAAATGGTTCTGGAAACTATGTTTATGAAATTCTCAATGCTTCAAATGCAAGTTTCAAGATAAGGGCAACCGCCATAACAGATTTTGATGGCGATGGTATTTTTAATGTTTGGGAAATAGACGAAAGCGGAAACCCTAAAGAAATAATTAAAGATTAATTTTTATGATAATCATAAAGATCATACTACTCCTTGTGTTTGCATTTATTTTTTATCAAGACCATAAGGATCGTGAGGTTTATTGGTTTTTGTTCCCCTGTGTCGGGATTTTTGCAGGTTATCTTTTTTTGAGCGAAACGCTCGCTGAACTTTTCTATACTTCAATAACTACAAACCTTGTGGTAATATCCATTTTGATCCTCATTGTTATGCTCTATTCAAAATTAAAACTAAAAACAGAAATGATCAACACTATTGGTCTCGGCGATCTTCTTATGTTCTTCTTTCTGTCATTTACATTTTCGACGGTATCATTTATGGTCATATTGGTTAGTTCATTACTGTTTTCATTACTACTCCACTTGAGTTTAAAAAAACAATCCAAGCACAATACAGTTCCACTTGCAGGGTATATGGGCTTGTTCTTTTCGTTATCCTATTTGGCATTTTGGTCTGGTATAATAGATTCATTATATAGTATATGAAAATGGATTTCGACATAGCGACCAACTTAAAACAATTGATAAGTAGTGAACAAGCATATCATTACAAAGTAATACCTGTTGCGTCCAATAACGGCACCATTGTTTTTAAGTCTGAATATCCGACAGAAGTTTTAAGACAGGAACTTCAAATCATCTTAAATCAAAACATTGAACTAATACCCGAAACTCCTGACAACATTGAAAATTATTTATCCAAGAATTTCAGGAGGCGTAGCGCGAACGCAACTGAGAATTTACAGTACTCATCTGATTTCTTGGAAAAACTACTTTTGAACGCCAAAGACATTGGAAGCAGTGATATCCATTTTGAACCTTATGAACATAAATGCAGGGTGCGGTTCCGATTGGATGGAAAACTTAAAGAATACTATATTATCCGTCTCGATGAATATCCGATAATCATAAATAAGCTTAAAATACAAGCAGGACTGGACATTTCAGAAAAACGATTGCCCCAGGACGGTCGCATTACCATAAAAAACAATTTGGATGAATTTGATATTCGCGTTTCATCATTGCCAACACTTCATGGTGAGAAAATAGTACTCCGTATCCTTAGCAAAGATGCCAACCATATTGTTTTAGAGGATTTGGGCTTTTCTCTTCAGGAATTAAAAATCTATAGGGAAACTATAAAAAAACCCAATGGCATTGTCTTGATCTCAGGCCCTACAGGTTCAGGCAAAACAACCACACTATATGCCACCTTGAAATTGTTGAACACTGAGAACACAAATATACTGACCATTGAAGACCCTATTGAATATACCTTGGAGGGCGTGAACCAGGTACAATTGAAGGAAAATATTGGGCTTGATTTTGCGAACACATTGCGAACGTTTTTGAGACAGGATCCAGACATTATTATGGTTGGGGAAATACGTGATGTCAAAACCGCAAACATGGCCATTAGAGCGGCTTTAACAGGACATTTGGTACTTTCAACCATTCATACCAATTCTGCTTGGGCAACCATTTCACGCTTGATTGATATGGGAGTTCCAGCATTCCTAATCGCAAGCACTTTAAATGTAAGTGTTGCACAGCGTTTGGTAAGAAGGCTATGTGTCAGTTGCAAAAAGGAGGCACCCATATCAATCGAGCTTTTCCCATCAAATTTTATGTTATCAAAGGATATGAAAACACATTTCACCGCTGTGGGATGCCCTGAGTGTTACCATACGGGCTACAACGGACGTAAGGCTATTTATGAAATAATTCCAATCAATAAATCATTGATCAACCATATCAAAAATAACGCCTTGGAAATAGACGATTATCTATCCGCACATAAAATCAAAACCCTAAAATTAAACGCTACTGATCTCGTTAGGAAAGGTGTAACCTCAATAGAAGAGGTGTATGCATTGTTATCTGATTAGATAGTAAATATAAATAACTATTTCCTACTCTGGAAATCCACTATATGAAGAAATTTCTATTTATTGTAATGCTGTTAAACTTCTCTCTGGGCTTTTCCCAAAAGGATGAACAGAGGATCTTGAGCATCCGTAATCAACTGGAGTTTTTAGCCACTGACAATATTGGACTTTCAGAAAGTTTCAAATCTGAAATACAGGTCAATAATATCACATTGGGCAATTTTTTGATTGCCTTGTCGGATATCCATAAGGTCAATATTAATTTTGACCCAAGCTTAAACTCCATTGTGTTGAGCAATAATTTCACCAATGTTGTGGTAGCAGATCTTTTGGTTTACTTATGTAAGGAATACGATTTAACCATTGACTTTACCGGAAATATTTTATCAATAAAACCATACCAACCGCCACTCGAAATCCCTAAGATAAAAGTCATTCCGGTTTCTTACAACCCAGAAGACAACACTATTTCTATGGACATCAAAGGGGATAAGCTTTATGATGTTTTCAAAACGATTATGGATGCCAGTGGCAAAAACTTGGTGTTTACTCCTGATGTCGAAAACAACCTTTTAACTTCCTATCTACAAAACACACCATTTGATGTTGCCATGGATAAACTAGCTTTGGCCAATGATTTGTTTATGGAGAAATCCAAAGATGATTTTTTTATTTTTGAAGGAGTTCCAACCAATACAGATCAATCAAACCCCAGTTCAAAATCCCAAGCACAACGTCCGTTAAGACGAAAAAATTCCGATTTTCACTTTAAGATATTGGAACCTGACACTAAACTATTGGAGGTGGATTTTGTCAATACTCCTATTGCAGACATTATTACGGGAATTGGAAACGAACTTAAAATTGACATTTTTACTGCGACACCTTTAGATAATGCAGGTACGGCATCATTTCGCGCCAAAGCCATCTCGTTCGATGAGCTGTTGATCAAGATTTTCGAAACGCACAGTGTGCATGGAATTGTTCAAGGAAATGTACCAAACCAAAACATAAACAGCCAAACATCCAGTGCTTCGGAAAGATTTACTTTTAAAAAAGATAATGACATCTACTTTTTTGGAACTGAAAAACAGCTTAGTGTAAGAAAAGTGGAAATGATCCATTTGCAGCATCGTTCTGTCGAACTATTGTCAGGTCCTTCAGGAGATAAATATAGTGGCCTCAGCTCAAATAGAAATTTCAGCAGTTCTAATTCTGCATATTCCAATTACAACAATCTAATTGATAATTCTTCAAACCGATCACCAAATCAATCAACACCGAGAAACACCAATTCCTATGCTTCGGAAAACACCACGAAAAGTGATCTTTTGGACATCGTTCCCGAAGATATCAAGCTGGATTTAGATTTTAAGATTGATCATGAACTCAATAGCATATATGTCAACGGAACAAGTGCCAACATAGAGCGTTTTAAGAAGTTTATGGTTCATATTGATAAGCCCGTTCCAGTCGTTCTTATTGAGGTCATGATTATTGAGGTCAATAAAAGCTCAACCATTGAGACAGGAGTTACTTGGGGAATTGGGGAAGAACCTTCAGTCACCAAAGGTGCGGTTTTCCCAGAAGCAGACCTTACATTAGGGGCGAATACGGTGAATAAGATTATTGGAAGTTTTAACGATTTTGGAAGTTTTAATATTGGTAAGGTAGTGCCTAATTTTTTTGCCACCATTAAAGCGATGGAGGCCAATGGCGATCTAAAAATAAGATCAACTCCAAAGCTTGCCACACTTAATGGGCATAGAGCTACTTTTTCAAATGGGCAAACTTCCTATTATACAGTTACGCAACGGAACATTTATGGTACTGACAACCCGCAGACTTCTGAAATTACCAATTATGTACCTATTGATGTGGAATTAGGGTTGACCATTAAACCATTAGTTTCTGGAAATGGGCAAGTTACCTTGGATATTTACGTCGTACAATCAAGCTTTGGTCAGCGCATAGATAAAAATGCGCCACCGGATATTAACTCTCGTAATTTTAGCTCCATTATCAGAATGCAGGATCAAGATATTGCTGTTCTTGGAGGTCTTGAAGAACAAATGAAAAACAATTCAGGAAATGGGGTTCCGTTACTGGCCAGAATTCCGATTATAAAATGGCTGTTCAGTTCCCGAAAAAAAGAATCGAAAAAAGCCAAATTAACGGTCCTTATAAAACCAACAGTCATCTATTAATGTTACAAAAAATAACATCCTATTTATTATTTGGAAATCTATATTGTGGTATCGAGCATACTTCCATTGGTGGCAAAGAAACTATAAACACCACAATTCTAAAAAAAACCAAGAAAGAACTTAACATTGACAACATTTACCAATTCAATTCTATCGAAGACCTCTCGGAAGCAATCCCGAAAAATACCCACGCTTTTTTAATTCTGAATAATGAAAACGTTCTAACAAAGAAGGTTGAAAACGGACAAAGAGAGGCTGTAAAATTGGTCCATCAGGCATTTCCCAATATTAATATTAACGATTTCATGTATGAAGTGCTTGTTCAAAATGATGTACATTTCGTGTCAATTTGTCGAAGATCTTATATAAAGGAGGTGATTGAATCGTATAAAAGCAAAAGAATATCTATCATAAATTTATCTCTTGGAAATTTGATAGTTGCAAATATCACAGACTTTATTGATGAAAAGATAATTTCAACAGCCAACGCCGAAATTGAAATTTCCAATTATGAAATAAGTCGAATAGAGTCATCACAAACAATAGACTATGCCAATTATGACCTTAACGGATTGGAGGTTAACAGCAAGTCGATAATATCGTTATCGGCGGCTTTGGTTTCGGCATTGGAAACCCACAAGAGCACAACCAATTTCGAGTCAGAAAAACGTCAGTTGAAAACAGCTTATGGTCATACTGTATTTTTTAGAAAGTTTTTAACATTCGGACTCGTATTTATATTCGCAGCCTTGATCATCAACTTTTTGGTTTTCAATCATTACTTCAACAAATTGAAAACTCTTGAACAATCAGCCAAAGTCAATCAAAACATCAAGGCTCAAGTCGCTGGGCTTAACGAAAAAGTTTCAAAGTCCCAAAAAATGGTCGATGACTTGTTGAATAACAACTACTCTAAAAGTTCTTATTTCATTAATGAAATCGTTAAAGATCTTCCAGCGTCTGTTCAACTCAAAGAATTGAATTACCAGCCTCTATTAAAAAGAATCAAAGCAGAAGAAGCCATAAAAAGTGAAGAGGAAGTTATTCTTGTTTCTGGTGAATCAACCGATAGTAACATTTTTTCAGATTGGATTGCCCTATTGGAAAAAAAGAAATGGTTAAGTAAAGTTGAAGTCACAGACTATGCAGATATTTCCACGAGACGGGCTGATTTTAAATTTAAAATTCTCTTAAGCCATGACTAGTAAAACAAAAAATATTCTCTTGCTAGCGGGATTTATAATAACGATTATTCTCTGCTATAATCTGGCTTTTTCTAAAACTTTCATGGCGAAGAGTACTTATGATAAATTATTAAAGGAAGAAAGTTATTATAAGGATGCCCCAAAAACACTCTCCATTTTAAAACAAAAAGAGCGTTATTATGATTCGTTGTTGACCAAGTACAGACTTAATGAAGGCTCAATTCAAAATATATTATTAAAATCTATCAACGAATTTGCCGTCGAAAACAACTTAAAAGTAAACAGCTTTTTGGAACCACATTATTTTACCGATCAAGATTTAATGATAAAATCTTATCAATTTATTTTGGAAGGTGATTACAACTCTATAATTAACTTTGTTTATCAACTTGAGCAGAAGACCAAATTTGGAGAGATTATAAATGTAAATTTTGAAAAAAAGAGGAATTTCAGAACTGGAAGGGACTATCTTCAGGCAGTGATTATATTGAGAAGTGTTGGATAATGACTTCCAAAAGTGATTGAATCCTTGAGATACCACTTTATTAATTTTGTTGAAAATGTAAAGTCTGCCTCGCGAATTAATCGATAAGGAATAGGAAGAAACACAAAATTATTTTTCTGCCCACCCCTGGCTGGTCGGACAAGTTCGTTGCTATAACATTTATAGAAACTAAAGTAACTGCAATGAATCCCGATAGCCATCGCAGGTTTTAATCTTTAACTATATTTTACATTGTTATTTACTTATTTAAAATTTTCTTTCCACTTAAATACAATAAATAGACTCCGAGTATTCCTAATATCCATAATGATATTGTACTATACCAAAGTAACAAATGGTTTAGCGGACCATCTACAATAAACAACCATATCATACCTATTGATACAATCATTAATAAGTAAGAAGCTATTTTTTGTTTTTCTAAAAAGAATAATCCTATTACACTTAATAAGCATAATCCCCATTTAATAAATGTTGTTTGACTATTCTCGTAAAACGCTTCTGTAATATTAGAATATTCAGGATTCATCCTAATTGCAAAATAATGTAACACATCTACAAGAAGGAAGATGATTATAATGATATATATAACTTTATTTTTTCTCATCTTCTTTTTCTTCTTTTTTCTTTAAATCATTAACTCTTTTAGATGCTGCATCATATTCCTTTTTGTCAGTAAACTTTCTATAAGCATATGTTCCATCTTTAGTTGTAACAGATAGAATGTATTCTGTTGTTGATTCTTCACCATTACTAGATGTTTCATAGCTAAACCCTGCAAAAATATTACCGCCTGTAGAGACATCTAAAGTTTGTTTAAAATCATTAACTTTCTCTTGCTTAAAGTTATATAGTTTTTCATTTTTTCCAAACTTTAATCCTAGTCCAAAGTATGAAGTACGCATTTTCTTTTCGCCATAAACAGAGCGCATATAATTCCCAAAATTAACAGAAGAAGTTTCATTTTGCTTTCGAGTTAACCTGTGACCCATATCATCGTTATATGCATGAGTAATTTCATGACCTGCTACATAAGAAGCTCCAGGCGCACCACCATCAATACTATATCTCCATACTGAAGAAGGGTATTTTATATTATTCTTTTGAGGGTCATACGAAGAGTTGCTTGACCAAAACACAGATTCCATTGTGTAATTACTTCTTGAATTAATCAATCTATTAATTCTTGTACTACCTGTTCTTGTCGCTGCTATTTGAGCTAATTTGAACATGGCATCTTTAGTATTTCCTGATATAATAATATCTCTGCCATCAGGATCCATATATAAGATAGGATTATTTGCAGTATAATTATATGGAGTGAAATCTCTGTATTTATCAGCTAATGGGTCAATGTTCATCCAACGACCAAGCCATTTATCATAGTTCCTTGCTCCGAAGTCCATCCAACCTAAACCTAGTTCATCTTGCTCTTCCTTACCACCAAAACCATACTTATGGTCAGTACCATTAATCACATTGTTGTAACCTTTGTGAGAGCCACCAAATGGATAGACGTTAAGGCGTTTTTTTCAACTATGGCGCTACTTTCTGCGGATTTCCATCAAAATTTTTTCATAAGAACGTCCTTTCTGCATCATCTTTTCAGTCCATAAATATAAAGATTACGTTCGGTTTCCCTACAATTATGTTTCTGTTTTTGTCCTTTTCTTTCTTTTCTATCGGTCGGTCTTGTCAAGTAAGCACGAACCATCGAGGTTCGCCCGTGCGTTGGCGGATTTGTTCCGAAGGTGGCGTTTTAAAAAGACGAAGATTTTGACGAGGCTGGATTTCGAGCGCAAAGGCAATCTTCGGCTTTTTAAAATGATAGGCAAAGTGCCGATTGAACGTCACGTAAGAGTGAGCTTTTCTTTTTAGTTCGGATGTTTGTTGTTCAGTTCGGGTGCGGGCGTTGGCTGTAGCGGACATTTTACATAATGTGGTTATAGGACCACCGCATTACGGATTTTGATTTTCAGACCGATATTTCTTGCGGTTGCTCCTATAACTATTACATTATGTAAATATGGCTTGGGGTGGTTTTTGGCGTGAGCGTTGGCAACAGCTCTTTGCTTTTTTATAGTTACCGATTTCCAATAATAGACCAGCTCTCTATGAAAAAGCAATGTGCTGTGTGAGCGCAATGGCAGACAAAAACCACATTTGGCGGTGGCGCGCGGAACAAAACAAAAGACAGAGGGTTTTTGCTTTTCGCAAAAAACTGGGTTTTGTTTTGTGGGGATTTTTATGTTCGGATTTTTCTTTTCAGCTAATCGGATGGAAGTTGTTGACGATTTCGTGAAGGTTCTCTAAATCGTCCAGTAAATATCTTTCGGTTGAACTGATGTAACGATGTCCAGCAAGATATTGGACTTTCCTTAAATTATACTGACCCAGCCAATTTGTAATTACACTTGCTCTAATCTGATTGATGTTTTCGGCTTTGTGGTTGGTCGTTTTCAGCTTTTTGATGATGTTGCCAATCGTGTTGCCCAATCGCTCGTTGTTCGGTATCAATAAACGTTCACTTTCTATATTTCTGCGCTCTTTTATTTCTTCCCTAATTTCCTTGATGTATTCCAACAGTTCAATGACTTGCCAAGGTTTTAGCTCCAGTTCCCGAGCGTTCATTTTCTTGTGGCTCGGAACATAGATTTTACCTTTATAGACTTGTACGTGTTCCACTTCCAACGCTTTTAGATTGGTCGTGCATAATCCTTGATAGACCATCAGACCAACTATTATTCTATCTCTTTTGGCTGTCAGTCTGTGGTATTGGTCTTTGATGTTTTCGGTATTGTAGCTGTAATATAAATCCTCTAATTCATCAGCTTCAAGTAAGTTATAATTGATATGCCTTTTTGAACCTTTTACCGTTGTATTTTCTATCGGGTTTTCACTTTTAAAGTTTTCCTCTACCAAATAATTCAGATAGGTTTTTACTCGACCCAATCTATGGTTTACGGTCTTTTTTGTGGTGTTCTTCCGTTGCAGATATCTAATGTATTTCAAGCAATCCTTATAATCGATTTCGATGGCTGTGGTATGGTTGCGATTGCACCATTTTATAAATGATTGTGCCTGTTCGGTGTAACTTTTTATGGTCGTTTCCGTATAATCCTGCTTTTGTAGATAGGTTCTGTAATCAATCATTTTCAACGGTTTTAAGTAAGTGAGTGTAGATTTGTGTGCTTTCCAGACTGCTATGGCCTAAAAAGGCTTTGATGCTTTCCAATGGCACTTCTTTTTGCAGTAGATGTGTTGCGATTGAGTGGCGCAATGTGTGTAGTGTAATCTGCTTTTTTTCGATGTTCTTGTTTTCTGTGGCCATTACTATGGCTTTTAATCGATTGGCGAACGACATTCCGTTTAACCGCTTTCCCTGTTGGCTGATGAACAAAGCTTCGCTTTCCCTAAAGTTTGTAAAGTCTGGACGGGCTTCAAAAATGTAATCTTCCAATACCCGAAGATTGTAACCGTTCATTGGCACGAACCTTTCTTTATAGTTTTTGCCCTTTCTAACAAATATCCGTTCCTTATCAAAAAGTACGTCTTTTACGTCCAAGTGTACCGCTTCATTTCTTCGCAGACCACAACTGTAAATAACTGCAAGTATGGCTTTATCACGTAGCCTAAAATACTTTTTTTCGTGGCTGTAGCTGGTCGCTTGGAACATTTCCTTGATTTCTTCCTGTGTAAGTATATTTAACTTTTCCTCTGTTGGGTTGGTTTCATATTTCAGATGGATATGGATGCCTTTATGATTGTGGTTCTGTAGATATTCCTTGAACTTTTTTAGTGCCTGTTGGTGCTTGTTGAGATAGCCTTTGCTCAAACTCCCGCTCCGCCTTTCGTTGTTGCGCTCTTGCAGATAACTGTAATATTCCTTTGTGGTTCTTGATGTGATATGATTGATGTTCATAATACTTTTTTGTTCCAAGAAGTAGAAGAACTCTTGCAGGTGGTTTGGCAGATTATAGACCGTACTTTCCGCATAACCGAGTATGTCCAACCATTGTCTGTAACTCGCTACCAATACTTTATAATGCTCACTTTGTAATTTTAGATGTTTCATTTTTGAGTGTTTTTTTCTTGCGCATATACCTTTTTGGCATTTTACGGTTTCAAGCGGTCAATAAATTGTATCTGTGATAGTTATGTGAGCCATTTTGTTGGTGGCTCAATGGTGGCTCATTGGCTTACTTCCATTATGGTAATACAGTTCTCCAAGGCATTGTTTATTTGCTCCTGTAACTCCGTGTATTCCTCATAGCTTACGATTTCGTAGATGTAACCTTTGTACTTGTTGTTGGTGGTTTTCTTGATGTAATTGTCCTCAATGAGCTGCGAGTGGTATCTTCGCAATGTTGTTCCCTTTATGCGCAGGTTTCTGCGGATTTCAGCATTGGTAAAGGTTGTTTGGCTATTGGTCTTTAGGTACGTTTTAAGGCTTTCCAGATAGTTTCTGCAAGCTCCCGTTATCATATCGCTCTTGCGCAACAAGACCTCTTGTAAAAGTGCATTGGCTTCCCGTATGTCCTCGATGGCGGTTTCTATATATTCCTCGCCTGTGGTTTCATCATATTTGCGTTCCCTTTGATATTGCTTGTAAAAGGTAACCGCTTCAATAAATTGCAGATAATGGCTGTTGGTTCTTCGAGGTTTAAATACGGATTGTGGCAAGTGCAGGTGTTCCGCAAAAGGGTTTACGATACGTATTTTTTTAAGTAAATGCTGAACATTCTGTAACTGCCTTTTGGCTTTGATTTCCGCATCGATGTTTACGTTTCCTGCCGATAGTTTGCGTTGATATTGCATTATTAAATTGTCCTGTTCGTGGCTTTCATCGATGTACAGTAAAAAGGAACGGTTGCTATTATCTTCGTAAAGACTTTCCTGTGTGGTACAACCTGCAACACATACAGGACCTTCGACCGTTAATTTGATGGTCTTGGTATTTCCGTTCCTGTCCTTATGGCTTACCCGTTTTGTGATGCTCCTTTTTGATTGCAGTTCCCGAAGTGGATAGAGTGCGTTTTCCGCTCCGTCCATATCTTCTATCAATATCAGTTTGTGTTGCAGTTCGGTGCGGTTGAAGTAGTAAAAGGCATTCTCACTCAATACCGTCATATCCACGATGTCGTGTTCCGGTATCAGTTCCGCAACCTTGCTTTGTAAATGTGTCTTTCCTGTTCCGGAACTTCCCAAGCTGATGCAATGCAACGGATTTGCACTTTTGCGACTTGTGAAGATGATGTACATTAAAAGTCTGTTGGTTTCCTCTCCGATAACTCCGCTATTTCCGATTAGGTCGTTTGTAAGCTGTAATACGTTGGGTTTCTTCAATAATTGGATGGCTTCCTTTTCCTCTTTGCTCGTGAGTTCCCTAATGGTAAAACCGTCCGCATCTTCTTGGTCAAGCTGTGATAGGCGATGGGCTTCGAGTTCGTTGGTCAGTTCCTGCAATGTCCTTCTGACTATCGATGTTCCTATCTCGATGCGCTCCGCTGTTTTTCTAACCAGTTTCTCTACTTGGTTATCGTTGTACAAATCAATATTGTGGCGAAGTTTGGTTTCAGATTTTACTTTTTTGATGCTCAATGTTACCCGTAAACTGTCCAAGTGGTTGAGCTTGATACCGCCCAGAACGCTTATCTCTAAATGGATTGTGGTGTATTCGTAATGGTTTGGATTGGTGGTGTTTAAAATATTTTTGTCCATAATGCAGATAATTCTATTATTTGTATTGTTTACTCTGCAATATTAGATATTACTATTCAATTAATCAAGACAATACTATTTTATTTTGACTATATTTGCCAATTAAGTATAGTTTACTACCATTTAAGCACATTAAGACGACTATTCTATGAGTTTAGGACAGAAGATTACAAAGATTAGGAAAGAGAAAAAGCTCTCACAAGTGGACGTGGCTTCGTATGTGGGTGTTTCCCGTGATGCCATTTCCAAGTACGAGCGCGGTGATATTGTGCCGTCCGTTGAGAACGCCAACAAGATTGCACAGATTTTGGGTGTTTCCCTCGATTACTTGGTTTCCGATGATGACAGTTTAGAGGTCGTGGATATTGATATGCTCAACCGTATGAAAGAGATTCAGCGACTTGCCGAAGAGGATAAAATTACCGTTGTTAAAATCATTGATGCCTTTATACGCGATACCAAGACCAAAAAGGCTTACGCATAAAATTTTTATAATGAAAGAATTTAAAGTTCACATACCAAAAGAACATTATCAAATAATCAATTTTGAAAAAGAAGCCTTACCAGCTATTGGCGTTATTAATATTAGTTTAGTAGACTTTGAGCCTAAAGAAATTTTCTCTTGGCACTGTTCTTTAATATTAGATTTTGAAGATTTTATAGATAATGGTATGCCAACAAAAGAACAAGTATTAGTTGCGGATAAATTTGAAGATTTTTTAGACGATAAAATAAAAGGTGAAAACAAGGAAAAACCAAATGCTCTTTTTTTAGGCAGGGTAACTTGGAATAAAACAAGGCAGCTTTTATGGCGAGTTTACGACCCAGAGTTAACAAGTCAATTTTTAAGAAGCACAATTGAAAATAAAAAATATCCTTTAAATTTTGACTTCAATATTAGTATTGATGAAGAATGGGCATACGCTAAATGGTATTTGGAAAATAGTTAGAAAATCAAAGAGCTAATCATTTGAGTAGCTCTTTGATTTATCCTTGAGGTTTTAATTGCTCTAACCAAACGTTCGGCTTGCCATCATAATAGTCTCTTAATCTATCTTCTACGTGATTAGCTTCCCATACAGCTGCCCTCTCTAAACCAGTGATTTTATCTTTCGTGGTTCTTGTTATATCTCCTGTATTTGGATTGTAAAGTTCAAATATATTAGGGTTCAGACCATCTTGAATAAATTTCATCGGTAATACTTCGAACTCTTTTCGTATAGTCAATTTACCTACTTTCAACCATCTTCCTTGTGATATTGCATCTCGATAGACAGACAAAAAAAATAAAACAGGGCATTCTAATAGAACATCAAAATCAGATAATTTTTCCTTTACTTTTAAATCATAAAAGGCTAATCCATCATTTAATATTTGGGCATAACAATAGTCTCCATTTTTTAAATCAATTTCAACTATTGCTCCAATTGTTCTTATTTGTTTTTTCATTTAATCTTTGAACTCTTTATTAGCAGCATTTATATATTGCTGCTTTTTAGGATTTTTATCACTAACACCTTCTATTTTATTTCCAGAGGTTCCATCTTTTGACTGTGCACCACCATTTTTTTGTATGTTTTGATGTTCACGTCCTCTAATTGCATCTTTATTGGCAGAAGACTTATCTAATGTAGCGGGACCGTGAGTTTCATTCATATGGTGATTACTATCTCTTTTTTCTATATTCTTTGTGGGTGTATCCGTACCACTTGTTCTTCCTGAATAATCACCGTTTTTCGATGGGTCTTTTGCTTTTTTGGTATAGGTTTGATACGTTTTTTCAGCCTTTTTTGTCGTGTTTTTGACATCTACAGCTAATTCGACCCCTTTCTTAATTTTCTTTGCAAAAGGTATAATTCCTAATGCGGCACTCCCATAGTTTCCTTTAGAAATATCCAAAGCTTCGCCAGCTCCTGGAATCTCATCTGCTAACATTTCTAAAACAGGGTCGTCCCTTACTGCTTTCGCATATGCATTAACCACACCATCTCCGTTGCTTAAATTCTCTCCAAACCTTTTAATGGTGTTAAGCACATTGCCCAATCCTGCAATTTGTATTCCTCCGGGTGGACCACAACAACCACTACTATAAGGCGCCATTCCATCAGGGTCAATAAACTTTACAGGGTTGTCAAACGCAAAGTTATAAGGGCTAAACCTTCTCATTTGGTCAGCAAGAGGGTCAATAACTACCCATCTCCCAATCGCAGGGTCGTAATGACGTGCTGTAAAATCATACATATCATAATCAAGCTCTTGCTCAAACTCCTTACCGTTGTATTTGTATGGGTGCTCCCTACCATTGACGATATTATTATAGCCCTTGTGCTGTAAGCCAAATGGATAGTAATTGTTCTCTTCCAGGATTATCAAGTTTACAGGGTTACTGTTGTTTTGGTTCTCGTCCTTATAGGACAACCTTATGTTCCCCAAGTGGTCCTTGTATTGGTACACATACTCAAAACCATTTTCGGCATCCACATAACCCTCCGGTTGGTTAAAGAATTCCAATGAACTTCCCTCGTACACATAATTTCCAGCATAATAGGCAAATGAGTCAGATTTACCACTTTCAACCACCCTCTTGCTCAACTTTGTTCCCGTGGCGTCGTAAATATATGAAATATTTCCGTTTCCGAAGCTCACCAGTTTGGGTAAATTAAGGTAGTTGTAGGCTATACTTGTGATTCCCTTGTTGAGATCCTTTGTCATGTTGCCGTTCACATCGTAGGCATAATCATCACCGGTATTGGTACCATCTTTAAAGCCGTACGTCTTATGACCATTGTCCGATACTTTTTTTAATTTGTTACTATTGGTCTCATAATCGTATGCCAAATAATCCATGACCCCAAAATGCAGGGGTTCGGCTATGTCCGGAACCGTGGTTCCGCCAACGATATGTCCCAGCCTCACCAGGTCGGCAATGTTCCCGTTCTTGTCGTAGTTTAAGGTTTCTTTTAATTTACCGTAATTATCCGTTGCATTTGTCAACCGGTTCAGGGCATCATAATCATACCTGTACCAGTGCAGGCTGTTATCGGAATTGGCCGTGCGCCACTCAGTCTCTGAAATATTGCCGTTGAACAGGTTGGTGCCCCCATGATCATTTGTATTATAGTTAATTTTAAATGCAAAAAGAGAGCTCCCTAAAGTTGCCGGATTATTGATCTGTTTCAGCCAGCCCCTGATGTTGTAGGCAAAACTGACGTTCTGCAGCCTGCCCTGGGTGGTTTTTCCGCCTACACCTTTGTTTGTGAGCTGGCCGAGGTCGTCATAGGTGTTTTCAAAAATGACCTCGGTCGGATTCATGCCCACCAGCTCCTGAGTCTGCTTTTTCAACCTTCCCATGTGGTCGTAGGTGAACGTGTCCTCCGTTTCAATGGTCGCATTGTCCTTGGTGTGCCAGGATTTTGTTTTTTCGACGGCCCCCGTAAAGTCCAAAGTGCTTATCACCACATCGGTCGTGACCAGATAATCATTGACGCTCTTTACATAAATTGGGCTTCCCTTGGTGTCATATCCCGTATAGGTGGTGATCCATTTGGCGGGGACCTGGTCGAGCACCCTTACCTTGCTGCCGGTCGCCAGTCCCTTGGTCCACTTCTGGGTACCGGGACTGTTGTCATGATTCAGGATGTTCTGCCCGTCATGTGTTGCTGGCATGGCCACAAAGCCATCAAAAGTATAGTTGTCGTAATAGTTTATCGTCAAGATCTCCGTAATAAAATTTACCGGGTAGGACTCGTTGTTATAATAGATCGTTGCGCCAACCATTGTTGTATCAGAGGTTCGCTTGGTAACGAATTGCGGATTCCTGAGATCGGCATCATCCTGTAAGGCTGCCCTGCCAATGCCCCTGGTCATTTCCCCTGTATAGGCCACCCTTCCAAAGGCATCGTATTTGGTGAACAGCCATTTGTCCTGTGCCCTCAGGTTGGCGTCCTGCGTCAGGATGGGCTGGTCCAGTTTGTTATAGACGATGTACTCCCTGTCTTTTCCTGGGATCTTCTTTTCCACAAGACGGTTCCTGTGGTCGTAGGTATATTGATAACCAAGTTCGTCCAATTGGGCATTGACTGTTGCCCAAGGTGAGGTAGAGGCCTCCATCTTCGGGGGCAGCACGTAGGTCAGGTTGCCATAGTCATCGTACACGTAATAGGTGTCGTGCGGTGCGTTGGGCACGATCACGCTCCCCACTTTTGAATCGCCGTAGGTGCGCTTCAGCACGACCCTGCCCTGCTTATCGGTGAACTCCTCGGCCGTGTGCGCTTTCCCATTGGTCCAGTTCTCGTCCCTGGTGACGGTTTTGTAGAGTTCACCCTGACCATAATAGCCGAGTGCACCGGGAACCAACGATAGACTTGGGG
>NZ_JALKAU010000007.1:0-237 GCF_023015735.1 Gelidibacter sp. F63206 | reverse complement strand
CGTTGGGCGTTACAATGATGTGCTTGCTTACCCAGGTAAATATGCCTCTGTATACGGTTCCTGTTCGTCAGTACCGAGTTTTGTAGTCTCGCTTTACTCATTCCTTTTTATTGTTATTTAAGGTATTCGTGAATGCTCCGCATTTCTTCAGACATAACCTCACGGTTACCGCCCTTGCGACTTACTAATGCTTCCAGAAGTTACTCCAGCGCATAAGGGACTTGCACCCTCTAAATT
>NZ_JALKAU010000069.1:0-32767 GCF_023015735.1 Gelidibacter sp. F63206 | reverse complement strand
GTTTTGGGCGTTAACCAACACTATATCCAAAACTCTGGATTGGAAGTGAGCGAAGGTCGCGAATTCAATTATTTTGACATCGAAAACAGCACCAACTTTTGTGTGATAGGAAGCGATTTGGCGAAAGCTATTTTAAGCGATGTCAATCCAATTGGCCAAACCATTAGCGTTAGAGGGGCTAAGTTTAAAGTGATTGGGGTTTTAAAGGCAAAAGGCTCCAGTTTTGGGAATAATCAGGATTTACGCATGATGATACCCATCCAAAAGGCAAGAACTTTATTTACGGGGCCAAATATCAACTACAGTTTGAGTGTTAAAACCGACAAAAAGGATATGTTGGAAGGCGCACAGGATGATGCCATTTTGACCTTTAGAAATATTAGAAATCTAAATCCCATCGAAGAGAATGACTTTGGCATAGAACGCAGTGACGATCTGATTAACCGTATCGGGTCCATTACTGGTTATTTATATGTGGCTGCCTGGGTGATTAGCATGATCACTATTTTGGGTTCGTCAATTGCACTAATGAACATTTTATTTGTGTCGGTGACTGAGCGTACAAGGGAGATTGGGGTCAGAAAGGCTTTAGGTGCTAAGCGAAAAACCATTGCCACACAATTCTTCATGGAGGCGATCATTATTGGGCAGTTGGGAGGTGTTCTAGGAATCATATTGGGCGTCCTTATTGGGTATGGGGTTTCTGCCGCTGCTAACTTTCAATTTTCAACTCCTTGGCTTGCCATGTTTAGTGCTTTTACCATAGCTTTTATCGTTGCAGTGGTTGCTGGGTTGCTACCTGCTGTGAAAGCCGCCAAATTGGACCCGGTTGAATCGTTGCGATATGAATAGGATAGAAAGCGTTGTTGACAATCGCAGTTGGAACCAGCTTTAGAAAAGGAGGGAAACTCTTATCTTGGTAATTGAATACCCGAAGAAACTGAATTTATAAAACAAAAAATAGGAATAATAAGAAGTGGGAAGTAAAAACAAACTCAAAAGATTTAAGGAAAATGAAACCTTTTCGAATGTTTATCAGCCAACACGAGCAGAATTAGTTGATGGTAATTTTGATTTGAAAGGGCGTTGGAATGCTGAAGTTTTTAAAAATGATCATCCTTTGGTATTAGAACTGGGTTGTGGAAAAGGAGAATATACGCTTGGATTGGCAGAAAGATATCCTAATAAAAACTTTATTGGAATTGATATAAAAGGCGCACGATTTTGGAGAGGTGCAAAAACTGCCGTGGAAGATGGAGTTCCAAATGTCGCTTTTTTACGGACTCAGATAGAACTCATTGACCACGCCTTTGGAAAAAATGAAGTTGATGAAATTTGGATTACCTTTCCAGATCCTCAAATCAAATATAAGCGTACCAAACACCGTATGACCAATGCTGAGTTTTTGGAGCGCTATAAATCCATCCTTAAACCTGAGGGTGTGGTACATTTAAAAACGGATAGTGAGTTTATGCATGGTTACACGCTAGGGTTATTGCATGGTGCGGGTCATGACGTGCTTTATGCCAACCATAATGTATACAAACAAGAAGGGAGTCCTGCAGAGGTGACAGAAATCCAGACGTATTATGAGGGTCAGTATTTAGAGAAAAACAAAGCAATTACCTATATTAGATTTAAAATTAATTAATCTTGAACATTACGGTCATATTTTTACTCGGAATGATCATTGCCCTTGTTGGTGTCATTCCACCTGGATTATTGAATATGACAGCGGCTAAAATAAGCCTAAAGGAAGGGCATGTAAGAGGTATTATGTTTTCCATTGGTGTTTGTGTCATTGTGTTTTTGCAAACCTATATTGCGGCCATGTTCGCTAGGTATTTGACCAATCATCCAGATATCGTTGAAGTGTTGCAACGTGTTGCATTTGTTATATTTGTACTGATAACTATTTATTATCTCCTTATCGCAAAAGCGACCTCAAAGACAGAAATTGAACCACAATCAAGAAGTAAGCACAGTCGGTTTTTTCATGGTATGTTTTTATCGGCCATCAATGTATTCCCAATACCTTACCAGGCTTATATGACCGTTACCCTCGCTTCATTTGGGTGGTTGGAGTTTAACCGACCGATGATTATTTCTTACGTTGGGGGTGCCGTAACGGGTACTTTTGTAATGTTGTATATGTATATTTTCTTTTTTGATAAGATCAAGAACAAACGTCTTACCTCTCAAAAAAACATGAATTATATTATTGGTACAATAACAGGTGTAATTGCCATTGTCACATTATTCAATATTATAATGGATTTATGAAACCAGAAACTCTCAATTTCTTTGAAAAGGTATACGAGGTTGCGAAACAGATTCCCTATGGACGCGTGACAAGCTATGGAGCCATTGCCAACTTCTTAGGTGCTTCCCGAAGTGCGAGAATGGTTGGTTATGCACTAATAGGCTCGGTAACTAAAGATGTCCCAGCACACCGTGTTGTCAATAGAAAAGGTTTGCTTACAGGAAAGCATCATTTTGAAGGTACCAACCTCATGCAGCAGCTCTTGGAAAGTGAAGGCATTATTGTAAAGGATAATCAAGTGCAGAATTTTGATGAAGTATTCTGGGAGCCGCGTAAAGAACTATAAACTTTCAGTTGCCACATACTAAGCCAGAATGATTGCCTTTCAATATTTTGACGTTATTCCAACCAGTGGATTTTAATTCCCCGATGCTTAACTCGAACGAAAAAATAATTCCTTATTCACACCTTGTGCGCTTGTCCGCTCGGAACAATCGGACGAAGCCGAAGTTTTTGATTCCCTAATTTTTCAAATACTTACAAATAATTACCTAAAAAACGTTGATAGACCTGTTCGATCCTGTTTTAAAATCTTCATGCTTCCAGCTTCCTTCTTCCAGCTATATTAATTATATTTGCACTTTAGAATGATTCTTAATAAAAATTGGCAAAGTAAAAAAGATGGAATCGTATGAGCATCTTTTTCCTTTGTCTTTTAGCATCTTATAATAATGAAATTAGATAAACAAGACATCCTTAAAGCGCTCGAGAGCATTTCTGTTCCTGGCGAGGGTAAAAACATGGTAGAAAGTGGTGCAGTGAAAAACGTGGTCACATTTGCTGACGAAGTCATTGTGGATATCACTATTTCTAATCCGACACTTCAGGCAAAAAAGAAGACGGAAGTGGAAATCATGAAGATCATTCATGATAAGGTTTACGAAAAAGCAAAAGTCACAGTCAATATCAAAGTGGATGCTCCGCCAAAATCGTCTGCCAATACTATCAAAGGAAAAGCCATTCCTGGGATTCAAAATATTATAGCGGTAGCTTCGGGAAAAGGTGGTGTTGGAAAGTCGACCGTTACGGCTAATATAGCGGTCACCTTGGCCAAAATGGGTTTTAAAGTGGGCATTTTGGATGCTGATATTTATGGGCCATCAATTCCGATCATGTTTGATGTGGAAATGGAAAAGCCTATTGCTGTTAACATCGACGGTAAATCAAAAATGAAACCCATAGAGAATTATGGTGTTAAGATATTGTCCATTGGATTCTTTACTCAACCAAACCAAGCAGTGGTCTGGCGTGGGCCAATGGCGGCAAAGGCATTAAATCAAATGATTTTTGATGCGCATTGGGGCGAATTGGATTTTATGCTTATCGATCTACCTCCTGGAACTGGAGATATCCATTTAAGCATTATGCAGTCGCTACCTATCACAGGTGCAGTTATTGTAAGTACGCCACAAAATGTCGCTTTGGCCGATGCCAAGAAGGGAGTGTCCATGTTTCAACAAGAAAGCATTAATGTTCCGGTGTTAGGAATTATTGAAAATATGGCCTATTTTACACCTGCTGAATTACCTGAAAACAAGTACTATATTTTTGGAAAAGAAGGCGCTAGGCACTTATCCCAAGATTTGGACGTTCCATTTTTAGGTGAGATTCCATTGGTACAAAGTATTCGCGAGGCCGGAGATGTGGGGCGTCCGGCTGCTCTGCAAACAGCAACACCTTTGGAGAAAGCCTTCGAAAAATTAACCCAAAACGTTGTGGAAGAAGTAGTGAGACGTAATGAGGATTTACCGCCTACAGAAGCTATTAAAATTACAACGATGGCTGGATGTTCAGCAGTTAAAAATAAATAATGATACCGTTTTATGGTATTATCAACACCCTTAAACAAGTAATATGACAACTGAAGAACTAAGATTAAATGTTGAGAAAGCACTTGATGAAATCCGTCCATTTTTGCAAAGCGATGGCGGAGATATTGCTTTATTGTCCATTGAAAATGACAATTTGGTGAGAGTACAGTTGGAAGGCGCCTGTGTAGGATGTTCGGTCAATCAAATGACTTTAAAGTCGGGAGTTGAAATGACCATTAAGAAATATGCACCACAAATTGAGCATGTCATCAATGTTGATGGCAAATAAAATAAAGAGGAGATGAGAATTCTGATGGCTGTCGATTTGGTTTGGTCGGTTGTTTTCTATTAAAACCATGTGTTTGATGTCTCAGAACCATAATTTTCTTGCAAATGACAAATGTCATAAAAATAAAGTTTTTTTATTTGGAAATTTGCGAAACTAAATGAAGTTGAATTAAATGAAATCCCACTTTGGTCTGTTGACAGACAGGTTAGTGGCCACTATATGATTAAAACAGATATACTTATCATTGGCGCAGGACCGACAGGACTTTTTGCTGTGTTCGAAGCCGGATTATTAAAAATGAAATGCCATCTTATTGACGCTTTGCCACAACCTGGCGGTCAATGTACAGAGCTTTACCCTAAAAAACCTATCTACGATATTCCAGGTTTTCCTGAAATATTGGCGGGCGATTTGACCAAAAATCTTTTGGAACAGTGCAAGCAATTTGAACCAGGATTTACATTGGGCGAGCGGGCAGATACCATTGAAAAACAAGAAGACGGTAGTTTTATTGTCACCACAAATAAAGGGACTAAACATCAGGCACCAGTAGTTGCTATTGCTGGTGGCTTAGGGAGTTTTGAGCCGCGTAAACCTTTGATTGCTAACATCTCTTACTTTGAAGATAAGGGCGTGGAATACTTTATAAAGGATCCAGAAATTTATAGAAATAAGCGAGTGGTCATTTCAGGTGGGGGAGACTCTGCGTTGGATTGGACAATTTATCTTGCCGATATTGCTTCAGAGGTTACTTTGATCCATAGACGCAATGAATTTAGGGGTGCTTTGGATTCTGTGGACAAAGTTCAAGAATTAAAAAATGCCGGAAAAATAAATCTGGTGACACCTGCAGAAGTTATCAATATTGTTGGTGACCATAAAGTTGAGGCAGTTGTAGTTGCCCAAGCTTTAAATATCGAAAAGGAATTTGAGATTGAGTGCGACCATTTTATTCCGTTGTTTGGATTATCGCCTAAACTCGGACCAATAGCAAAATGGGGACTCGAAATCGAGAAAAATGCCATAGTCGTGAATAATGCCTTGGACTATCAAACCAATATCCCTGGTATTTTTGCCATAGGCGACGTAAACACCTATCCAGGAAAGTTGAAACTTATTCTCTGTGGTTTTCATGAGGCAACCTTGATGTGCCAAGCGGCTTATCAAATAATTAATCCTGGAAAGCGCTATGTTTTGAAATACACAACGGTCAGTGGTGTTGATGGCTTTGATGGTACACGTAAGGAAGCACCAAAACAAGTAGTGAAGGCAATAGAGTAAGTGGGCAGTGGGCAGTAAGCAGTATGTAGTAGACCATAACTGCGCTCGTGCGAACAGAATATCCAACAAGGATTCGATAACATCCTGCGAGGTTTTTAAAACCTTGTAGGTCTAAAATATAAAAGCACCCGAATTAAAGATTACTTCATGGAACAAGATGTAAAAATCACAATAACGGATAGAGAAGGCATTGCTCACGAGGTTATGGCACCCACCGATATGGCCATGAATCTCATGGAGGTGGTAAGAAGCTACGAGCTTGCTCCTGAAGGTACCATCGGTACCTGTGGTGGTATGGCCATGTGTGCTTCTTGTCAGTGTTATGTTATAAATGGTACTCCGCTACCAGAAATGCAGGATGAAGAAGAGGCGATGTTATCTGAAGCCTTTTATGTGAAAGAAAACTCGCGATTGAGCTGTCAAATTCCTATTACTCTGGAATTGGAGGGCTTGGAGGTTGAATTGGCTCCTGAATCTTAATTAATAAGGACTTCACGTCCCGATAAGGATTAAACCTGTGAGGTCCTTCACCTCTTAAATCGTTTTATATTCTGCCAATTTCTTTGGCCCTTCCAATAGGACTCTCACGATTTGTAACACCCCGTCATCATTTGTGGCAATTAGCCATTTGATCAGGGAGATTTCTCCGTTTTCAATTTCCAATCCAGTGATACATCTCGGATGGACGCAGCTACCGTCGTTAAAAAACGCAATATCCCCCGGCTCTGGAAACCGTGGTCGGTGGGTATGGCCCGCAATTGTGATGAGGTTATGGTTTGCCATGATCCAGTTCTTTGTCCGACTTTCAACCTTTATCAGTTCTGTGTAGTTTTTGGCCGGCGTCGTTGGATCGGCAATCCCCATAACATTTAAGGGTTTCCACAAGACTCTGACTAAGAGTCGACTCCATTTCCAAAAGGTATAATTCCACCAATCGGCTTGATGTCCGTGGATCAAGAAAATTTCTTGTTGGGTTTCAGCATGTTTTAATAGGATGCCTTCATAGTATTCAATTCCTGGAAAAAGATCAACATCAGCTCCTAAGCGCTTATCGAAATAAGTGAAAAGGTTTTTTTGGACATAATCGGAGTCTTTATAAGCCATGTCATGATTGCCCCAAATCATGTGCAATCTATTCTCATCAAAAAATGACTTCATTAAGAGATAGACGTTTTTATGGGCTTCCAAAATAGGTTCTATGGATAAGTTCTCCCACAACTCATCACCATCACCAAGTTCACAATAGTGGAAACCTTTGGCATAATAATGTTTTAAAGCATGAAAATAAATGTTGCGGTTGTTTGCAAAATCGTCAGCGAAGCTATTGTCTCCTCGATGGCAATCACTAAATAATATGAATTTGCTCTGGTCATCAAAAGAGATGACTTTTGCGTTTTGATAAGCACGATCGAACCTTTTTTTTGAAGACATCTGAATATTTTACTTAAAAGTACAAAAAAATGCTTCTCGTTAGGGAAGCATTTTTTTGTTTTGAAAAGCAATAAAACCCAAAATATAAGCACTGTTACAAGATGGGTTTTACCTAAAAGATTCCTGCCTGCGAAGGAGTTTTATTTAAAAGCGTTTAAGCCAGTGATGTCCAATCCTGTAATCAGTAAATGGATGTCGTGGGTGCCTTCGTAGGTGATGACGCTTTCCAAATTCATGGAATGTCTCATAATACTGTATTCACCAGTTATTCCCATGCCTCCTAACATTTGACGAGCTTCACGGGCGATAGTAATCGCCATATCCACATTATTACGCTTGGCCATAGAAATTTGCGCTGAAGTTGCGGTGCCATTTTCTCTCATAACGCCAAGTCGCCATGCCAAAAGTTGTGCTTTGGTGATTTCGGTAATCATTTCGGCCAATTTTTTTTGCTGCAATTGGAATTGTCCAATTGGTTTTCCAAACTGTATGCGTTCCTTGCTATATCGTAAAGCGGTATCGTAACAATCCATAGCGGCACCAATGGCGCCCCAAGCAATTCCGTAACGAGCCGAATCCAAGCAACCGAGTGCTGCACCAAGTCCAGATTTGTTAGGTAATAGGTTTTCTTTAGGAACTTTAACGTTATCAAAAATGAGCTCTCCCGTAGCCGAAGCTCTCAATGACCATTTGTTATGGGTTTCAGGGGTTGAAAAACCTTCCATTCCGCGTTCTACGATCAATCCGTGGATACGGCCTTCTTCGTTTTTAGCCCAAACTACCGCCACTTGACAAAAAGGAGCATTAGAAATCCACATCTTAGCGCCATTTAAAAGATAATGATCGCCTTTGTCTTTGAAATTAGTGGTCATTCCTCCTGGATCACTGCCATGATCAGGTTCCGTAAGACCGAAACTTCCCATCCACTCTCCACTGGCAAGTTTTGGAAGATATTTTTTACGTTGTTCTTCGTTGCCGTATTTCCAGATCGGATACATGACTAGCGAGGATTGAACAGAGGCTGTACTTCTGACACCAGAATCGCCACGCTCAATTTCCTGCATGATTAAGCCATAAGAGATTTGATCAAGACCTGCACCGCCATACTCTACAGGGATGTAAGGTCCAAATGCGCCAATTTCGGCAAGTCCGTTAATGATATGTGTAGGGAATTCTGCGCGTTGGGCATAGTCTTCAATGATAGGGGAAACTTCACGTTTTACCCATTCTCTTGCGGCATCACGGACCAAACGATGTTCGTCATTTAGCAACTCATCAATATTATAATAATCAGGGGCTTGAAACAAATCTGGCTTCATTCTTTTGGAATTTAATTATTGAGACACAAAAGTAACGAAAACGTTATCAGGGAACAATTTAAAACTACATTTTGAGGTAGAAATCTTTGGTCAGGGCAATATAGTCGTCAGTGTACTGATGTCGTGACGTTTCAATGATAAGTTCTAAGGGCTCGACTGAGGTTTCTTGAAAAGAGAACTGAAGTAGGCTCCGCTTAATTTCAGATTGGGGTGAGCCTTTGACTCTTAAAATCCGGTTGGGATAAAGATGCTCTTTGGAAGCTAACACGATAAATTCTTTTTCTTCCGAAAACGGAATGACCACGGAAAAACTTCCTTGTGGTGAAAGTAATTTTGAAACACTTTCAATAAGTTGTCTGAATGGCATTGCATCGACAAATCGTGCCAAATCACGTTGCTCATTGTCACTTTTGTAGGTGTTTAGATAAAATGGTGGATTCGATATAATCAAGTCGTATTTTTCTGATTCCGATTCGTCATTAGAATGATCCTCAACAAACTCCTCCAAAGAGGCATGATAACAGAAAAGCCGATCTCCCCAAGGTGAGGCCTCAAAATTCTCAACACATTGCTCGAAGGCATCATCATCAATCTCGATGGCATCAATAATTTCGGCTGACATCGCGACTGCACCGCTACGTTGGGCCATCATTAAGGCCAAAATGCCAGTGCCTGCGCCAATATCCAAAATGGAATATGGATTAGAATCTAACGACGTCCATGCACCAAGCAATACCGAATCGGTGCCAATTTTCATGGCGCATCGGTCTTGGTTAATTGTGAATTGTTTGAAGTTAAATGGTTTTTCCATAAGAGTGAAAGTCCTTTCCTTTGGGAAGGATTTAGGATGGGATTATAGATAAAGATCAATCAGTCCTTCCGGCGTGTCAACCGTAATCAGTTTCTTTTTTTTGTCCACTTTCTTGATAAATGCATCATTCATCGGAATCAAGATTTCGGTTCCATCACGATCAATCTCAAAAAGTGCTTGAGCCGTGGAATCATTGACTGCTTTTACGATGCCAACCTTACCAAAATTGACATCTTCAACGGTAAATCCGATGATTTCATGAAAATAAAATTTATCATCGTCAAGTTTAGGTAGGAACTCCAAAGGCAGATATAGATCGCATTTTATAAGTGCATCGGCATCTTCTTCGGTGTCGACGTCTTCAAATTTTACCCGTAGCAATTCTGACTTATGAAATTGGGACGATTCAATAAAGAACGGTACCAAATTATTGCGTAGATCAATAAAAACGGATTCCAAATCTTCGTAAATCTCTGGTTCGTCAGTGTCCAACTTAATCAATAATTCACCTTTAAAACTGTATTTTTTTACAATCTTACCAAGATAGAAGCAGTCTTTTTTTAGCATTGGTTCTTTTTTTATTTAATCTATAATTTAATTAAGATCCTACATAACGTATAAAATATGCTCAAGTTATGTGGGATCCCGCCAAAAGGCGGGATTTGTTCAATAACGTTTTCTTTTTATTTAAAAGAAAGCTATTTCACAAAAAAACTCCGATAGGTCATATCGGAGTTTAAAAGTATAAAAAATAAATTCTTTATTCTTCTGTTTTTGTTTCTGCATCTTCTGCAGGAGCTTCTTCTGCAGGAGCTTCTTCGGTAGTTGCTTCAACTTCCGCAACTTCTTCAGCAGGAGCATTTGCAGCAGCTTCAGCAGCCTCTGCATCGGCGATAACCTGTGCAGCTTCAGCTTCACGCTTCGCATTTACTTCTTTTTCAGCTTCAAGAGCTTTCGCTTTAGCATCAGCACCAGCTTTTGCTAAGCCTTCTTTTTTGGCGTCAATTTTACCTGCTTTTTCTTCTAACCAAGCAGCGAATTTCTCTTCTGCCTGCTCTTCCGTTAAAGCACCTTTTCTAACACCACCTGCAAGATGATTTTTCAACATGGCCCCTTTATAAGACAAAATTCCTCTTGCCGTATCCGTAGGTTGTGCACCATTTTGAAGCCAACTTACAGCCAAATCAACATCTAATTCAATAGTTGCAGGATTGGTTGTAGGATCGTAAGCACCGATTTTCTCTAAGTATTTACCATCTCTTTTTGATCGTGCATCAGCTGCAACAATCCAGAAATAAGGTTTCCCTTTTTTTCCACGTCTTTGTAATCTGATTTTAACTGACATAAATAATTAATTAGTGAGGTTCGCGACCTCTATTATTAATAAGTGCCTGCCCGATATAAACAATTTATATCATTAAGGCGGGCGCAAAGATACTATAAATATTTTTTTATTGCCCTAATTTTTATAATAAATAAAGCTAAGTTAAATTCGCTAGACAGTCTAAGCTATAAATAGTTACAAAGTTTTGAATAAATCAAAAGTTCTTTCGTCATTATGATTCGTTTGGAAATGTTATATAGTTGGAATTGAACAGGTTGTAGTTGGTTGTTCAGGCAAATTTCTGAGATTAGTGTCAATAGGGAATACGATCGGTCTCTATGGGTGACTGCCTAGATATGTAAAAGCTTTCAAATACCTTATCCTTTTCACTGTTTAAAAGCTTATTTTTTGTTTATTTAAGCTCTAATAGGTTGTTTAAATTTGGCGATATGAGGAAATTTGTCCTACTATTAATTGCAATTATGACATTATTTGGGTGCGGCAACGAAGTGCAATTCAATACGCCTGCGCTTCAAGCAAATAAAAACTATCAACTGTGGCGCGCAACATATTATGATGCGGTGCTTTCGGAAAATGGCGGGCTGACCATCAATGCCGGAAACAAAATTGAAAAATTGAACTTTATGCTGCCTTCGCTTCAGGAACGGACCTATAGTTTGACTCTAATGAGCGAATCAAAAGTTGTTTTCATAGATCATGAAAATAGGTCATACTCTACCGCTAATCCACAAAATCCTGAAAGCCACAATGATTCGGAAATTGGGCAAGTGATCATCACCGAATTTGATGGAAATACAATTACCGGAACATTTAGATTTATGGCGTATTCAGCGGATGGTTTGCATTCCGTAGGATTCAATGAAGGCGTCTTTTATAAGATACCAGTGCGATAGCTTAAACCGACAAGGCGAAAGGAGTTCCTGTGGAACGTTGCGGAACTTAAATGACTCTGATTTTGGTTGATTTGCACTGATTTTAGACACAGACTGTATGGATCTACACAGACCGCCATGTTGGAATTTTAAATTTTATTTTTGGTGCTTCTCCAATTGTTCCAACCTCCAATACTTTGCATTTATGCGCGCTTTGAAATTTTAAGTAGAGTGGGCAACTTTTTTAAATTTGGCGACATAGTTGATACAGCTTTGATTAACTTCTATAATTGTTTTTTTTGTTGGCAACTGTTTATAACTTTCTCTTTAAAAAAGCGTTATTTATATGTAATTTTAAAAACTTTTATTTCAGAGGAAGAATCCAGCAATTTCAGCAATTTTAAGCTCAAACATTCATGAATCCGTGGTCAAAATCACGGTCTAATAGAAATGTTTCAAACTTGGTTTGAGAATTGATCTTGTTGTTGTGGATTTGAAGAAAAGTCACTATAATAACCATAACATTTTTCCCTTTTGGGAAAATTAAAAGGGAATTTTTTTATGTATTTAATATTTGATACCGAAACTACAGGATTGCCAAAACGATGGGATGCGCCCATCAGTGATACGGACAATTGGCCACGATGCATCCAAATTGCCTGGCAATTGCATGATGGCATGGGCAATTGCATTGAGCATCAAGACTATTTGGTGCAGCCAGACGGTTTCAATATTCCTTATGATGCTGAAAAGATCCATGGGATATCTACTGATTTAGCCCAGCAGCAAGGGGTTCCGTTGGCGGAAGTATTGGCAAAGTTCAATGCCGCTTTGGCAAAAACCAAATTTGTGGTGGGGCAGAATGTCGGCTTCGATTTGAATATTATGGGCGCTGAGTTCCATCGTGAGGGCGTGGCGAATACGTTGCAAGAACTTCCGGTTTTGGATACCTGTACCGAGCACACCGCCAACTTATGTCAGCTTCCGGGAGGGCGTTATGGTAGATTTAAATTACCGACCTTAACCGAGTTGCACGAATTCCTCTTTAACACGCCATTTGCGGAAGCACACAACGCTACTGCCGACGTTGAAGCCACTACGCGTTGCTTTTTGGAATTGATAAGACGTGAGGAGTATACACAGGAGCAATTAGATGTGCCTGCCGATTATTTTGAAAATTTTAAAGAGGCAAATCCTGCAACAATTCAACTGATTGGATTAAAGCATATCAACCTGAAGGCTGAAAGTGCGAAAATCAAAAAACAGATTGAGGCGCTTCAAGAATCAGACGAGCCTACAAAAAAGGAGATCGCCCAAAATATTGAAGAGCTTAAGGAGGTTGAGTTTGTGCATTTGCACAACCACTCTCAATTCTCTGTATTGCAATCTACCATCAGCATCCCTCAGTTGGTGGCCGCAGCTGCTGAACATAATATGTCTGCCGTGGCCTTGACGGACCATGCCAATATGATGGGGGCCTTTCATTTTATTAGAGCAGTAGGCAATCACAATAGAACCGTTGAAGCCAAAAATAAAGCTGCTGAAGAACGTGGTGAAACACCAACCGAAAAAATAATCAAACCCATCATTGGCTGTGAGTTTTTTGTATGTGAAGACCATGCGGATAAATCGCGTAAGGATAATGGGTATCAGATGGTCATTTTGGCCAAGAATAAAAACGGCTACCATAACCTGTCAAAATTATCATCGCATGCCTTCGTGGACGGTTTTTATTATGTGCCGCGAATTGATAAGAAGTTGATCCAACAGTACAAGGAGGATTTGATTGTATTGACGGGGAACCTCTACGGGGAAGTCCCAAGTAAAGTCTTGAACATTGGTGAAAACCAAGCGGAAGAAGCCTTGCTCTGGTGGAAGGAAGAATTTGGCGACGATCTTTATATCGAATTGATGCGTCATAATCAGGAAGATGAAAATCGTGTAAATCCGGTGTTGATTGATTTTGCTAGAAAACATGACATCAAGTTAGTGGCTACCAACAATACCTATTATTGCAAGAAGGAAGACGCCAATGCCCACGATATTTTGCTATGCGTAAAAGATGGTGAGAAACAGGCCACACCAATAGGTCGTGGCAGAGGGTATCGTTACGGATTGCCAAACCAGGAATATTATTTTAAATCTTCCGAAGAGATGAAAAAGCTTTTTAAGGATATTCCTGAAGCTATTTCCAATATTCAGGAGGTAGTGGACAAGGTTGAGGCTTTTGAGTTGGCAAGGGATGTTTTGTTGCCCGCCTTCGCAATTCCTGACGAATTCAAGCATGAGGAGGATCTTGTAGATAATGGGAAACGTGGAGAGAATGCCTTTTTGCGCCATATCACTTATGAAGGTGCGAAAAAACGGTATGCCGAGCTTACGGATGAGATCAAGGAACGCATCGACTTTGAATTGAGTGTTATTGAAAACACGGGATATCCTGGCTATTTCCTGATTGTTGAAGATTTTATCCGGGAGGCAAGGAATATGGGTGTTTCCGTAGGCCCTGGACGTGGTTCAGCGGCAGGTTCTGTGGTGGCATATTGCCTCAAGATTACCAATATTGATCCGCTAAAGTACAATTTGCTTTTTGAGCGTTTTTTAAATCCCGATCGTGTCAGTATGCCAGATATTGATATCGATTTTGATGATGAAGGCCGCAGTAAAGTCATGGATTATGTCATCAAAAAATACGGAAGCAACCAAGTGGCGCAAATTATTACCTATGGTACGATGGCGGCCAAATCGTCTATTAGAGATACGGCAAGAGTTTTAGATCTGCCACTTTTTGATGCCGATAGGATTTCAAAACTCATCCCAACCATGTCCAAATTGGGCAAAATTTTTGGTTATGACGAAAAGCAACTCAGTAAGGCCTTCAGATCTGAGGACTTGGAAAAAGTAAACGAGCTTCTCAACATTGCCGAAGGTTCGGGCTTGGAATCTGAAACCGTTAATTTGGCGCGAATTCTTGAAGGTTCCGTCAGAAATACGGGAATTCACGCTTGTGGGGTGATTATTACACCTGATGATATTACCAAATTCGTTCCGGTGGCTACGGCAAAGGATTCTGATTTGTATGTGACCCAGTTTGACAACTCCGTTGTAGAGGATGCGGGATTACTTAAGATGGATTTCTTGGGGTTAAAAACCTTGACTTTAATTAAGGATACGGTCAAAATCGTGAAAGCAAAACACGATATTCTACTTGATCCCGATAGTTTTCCTTTAGATGATGAACTCACTTATGAGCTGTTCCAAAAAGGTGAAACCGTTGGGGTATTTCAATATGAGTCGCCAGGAATGCAAAAACACCTGAAGGAATTGAAGCCAACTGTTTTTGAAGATTTGATTGCAATGAACGCGCTGTATCGCCCAGGGCCGATGGAATATATTCCGAGTTTTACCCGACGTAAGCATGGTGATGAAGAGATTGAATATGACCTCCCTGCGATGGAGGAGTATTTAAAGGAAACCTACGGTATTACAGTTTACCAGGAGCAGGTGATGTTGCTATCCCAAAAACTAGCCGATTTTACGAAGGGTGAAGCCGATGTTTTGCGAAAGGCGATGGGGAAAAAGCAGATTGCGGTTTTGGATAAAATGAAACCAAAATTCATAGCTCAAGCGGAAGCAAATGGCCACGATGCCAAAAAGTTGGAGAAGATATGGAAGGACTGGGAAGCATTTGCGAGTTATGCGTTTAATAAATCGCATTCAACCTGTTATGCGTGGATAGCCTATCAAACCGCCTATTTAAAAGCACATTATCCGGCAGAATATATGGCAGCAGTGTTGAGTAACAATATGAACGACATTAAACAGGTGACGTTTTTTATGGAAGAATGCAAGCGCATGAAATTGAAAGTGCTTGGGCCTGATGTCAATGAGTCTTTCTATAAGTTTTCTGTAAATAAAGACTATGCAGTTCGATTTGGAATGGGTGCCATTAAGGGCGTCGGGCGAGGTGCAGTGATGACCATTGTGGAAAATCGTAAAAAGGACGGCCAATATAAATCTATTTTTGACTTTGCAAAACGTGTCGATTTAAGGGCGGCCAATAAAAAAGCATTTGAAAATCTGGCTTTGGCTGGAGGTTTTGATTGCTTTACAGATACGCATAGGGCACAGTATTTTCAGGATGAGGGTGATGGGATTACCTTTTTGGAAAAAGCAATCAGGTATGGCAGTAAACATCAGGAAAATGAAAATTCGGCCCAAGTGAGTCTGTTTGGTGATGCCAGTGATGTGCAAATCGCAGAGCCTTTAGTACCGCCATGTGAAGAATGGGGGACTATGGAAAAATTGGCGCAGGAGCGGGAAGTTGTCGGGATTTATATTTCAGGACATCCGCTTGACGACTTTAAGATAGAAATGAAAACCTTTTGCAATGCCACCTTGGCGCATTTTGCGAACTTGGAACCTTTTGTGAATAGAGAAATGACATTTGGTGGCGTCGTGACCAATGTGGAACATCGTGTAAGCAAGCAAGGTAAAGGTTGGGCGATGTTTACCATGGAGGATTATACCGATAGTTTTGAATTTCGAATTTTTGGAGAAGAGTACCTCAGATTTAGACACTTTTTAGTGAGAAGCTCATTTGTTTATGTTAGGGTCTATGTTAAAGAAGGCTGGGTCAATAAAGAGACTGGCAAAAAAAGTGAACCAAGGTTGCAGTTTAGTAATTTTCAATTATTGCATGATGTGATGGGCACCTACGCTAAAAAACTCTCGATCCAACTTGAAATAAGAGATTTGAAAGAAAGTAAAATTAAGGCCCTGCAGGATATTTTGAGAATGCATGAAGGTAACCAGGCCCTGAATTTCCTGGTCTATGATAACGAAGAGAAGATGAAATTACACATGCCAAGTAGGAAGCAGAAAGTAAAAATCTCTCAAGAGTTGCTTGATGAACTGAGCGGTCAGGACGTTTATTTTAGGTTGAATTGACCAAGGCTTGCTAAGTTGGGTATTTCATCCTAATGATGAAGTAGTAGAGTTATTGGGTGTTTGTGATAAGCTGCTATAATTTAGCCAATTCATACATCGGAATGCAGCGGCATCCTTTCTATATGGTTTATGAGTTCCACCAGGTCGCCACATAATAGGGCTTACCTGGCGACGGGCAGGTTTAACTGAAGGCTTGGTTCATGCGCCGAAGGAATGGTCATAACCATCGCAAATCCAGTTATAAGCAAAACAAATGTTAAGCGTATAAGGATTGGCAAATATTTTGATTAATTTTGTTCCTTTAAAATAATAAAACAATTAAAGCGTAGAAAATATGGCATTAGAAATAACAGATGCAAACTTTGAAGAAACGGTTTTGAAAAGTGATAAGCCGGTAGTCGTAGATTTTTGGGCCGCTTGGTGTGGACCTTGTAGAATGGTTGGACCAATCATTGATCAAATTAGCGAAGAGTATGAAGGTAAGGCTGTAGTTGGTAAAGTGGATGTTGATGCAAATCAAGAGTTTGCTGCCAAATATGGTGTGCGGAACATTCCAACGGTATTAGTATTCCAAAATGGAGAAGTCGTTGGAAGACAGGTTGGTGTGGCTCCAAAAAATGCTTACACTGACGCTATTGATGCACTTCTATAGTCGTTTAGCACAGAAAAGCAACTGCCGTCATAATCGATTCAAAGTAAAATAATTATGATGTGATGTGCTATCTGTCATCAAAAAAGCATAATATTAGGATAATATGATAAAAGGTTTGCTGTAATGGTAAACCTTTTTTTATTTTAGATAAAAATTTAAAAATATAAAATGAGCAATAAATTAAAAATACAAGATCTTATCGATAGTAAATTGATAGAAGAGCGTAAAGTGTTCCTTTGGGGACAGGTGGATGATAAATCTGCAAAACACGTCGTTGACCGTTTGATGTATTTGGACGCTTTGGAGACCAAAGACATACATTTTTACATCAATAGTCCTGGAGGCTATGTCACTTCTGGGTTTGCTATTTATGATTGTATGAAATCATTAAAAAGTGAGGTGTCAACCATTTGTACGGGATTTGCAGCATCTATGGGTTCTATTCTATTGTCGGCAGGAGCAAAGGGAAAGCGTTTTATTCAGCCACACGCCCGTGTCATGATTCACCAACCAAGCGGTGGAGCTCGTGGGCCGGCGAGTGATATTGAAATTACAGCTCAGGAAATCTTAAAGACCAAAGAGTTGAGCGCAAGGTTGCTGGCTGAAAACTGTGGACAGACGCTTGAAAAAGTGATGAAAGACTTTAACCGCGACCATTGGATGGATGCAGAGGAATCTGTGGCTTATGGGATTGTGGATAAAGTGGCCCAATAATAAATCCCCTAACTCTCGAAGAAGGAATTTTCACTGATGTGAATAGAATGCTGGATAGTACTTTCATGGGAAAATGGGTTATTATGGGTTTTTTAGCAAAAAACCTGAAAATCGAGACCTTATGAGTAGTTTCCCACCGAAGAAGACATAGACGTATTTAATACTGACAAATGATATTTAATTAATAACCAAGCCATTCCTCCCCTTCGGGGAGGCCAGGAAGGGATCATGAATTTACAAACAGAACTCAATAAAACAGGAGGTTTTAAAAACCTCGAACTCCTCGCCAAACAAGTGGTTGAGGGTTTTATTGCTGGCATGCACAAGAGTCCATTTCATGGGTTTTCGGCCGAATTTGCTGAACATAAGATTTACAATCAAGGCGAAAGCACAAAACATATCGATTGGAAATTATATGCCAAAACCGATAAGTTGTTCACCAAGCGCTATGATGAGGAAACCAATTTGCGCTGCCACTTGATTATTGATAACAGCAGTTCGATGCATTATCCGGAAATGACCGAGTTTTCAATCAGCAATCTGAATAAGATTGCCTTTTCCGCATTGGCTTCAGCTAGTTTAATGCATATTCTCAAAAAACAGCGAGATGCTGTAGGGATGAGTATTTACAGTGATGCTTACGACTATTACGCACCAGAAAAGGGCAGTGAACGACACCATCAAATGCTGTTGGGTGAGTTGAGTAAGACGGTAGTGTCTAAGCCGGTTAACAAACAGACGGAAACCTATACCTACCTTCATCAAATTGCCGAGAAAATTCATAGGAGATCATTGATTTTCTTTTTTACCGATATGTTTCAGACCACTACGGATCAAGAGAAATTATTTGAGGCCTTGCGGCATTTAAAACATAAAAAGCACGAAGTAGTCTTGTTTCATGTATTTGATAAGGATAAGGAATTGACTTTTGACTTTGAAAATACCCCAAAGCGTTTTATTGATGTCGAGACTGGAGAGTATATAAATCTGTATCCTGAAACCATAAAAGAGGCTTATGAGGATGCTGTAGGCTCCTATTTTGATGAACTTAGGCTTAAATGCGGACAATATCAAATAAAATATGTAGAGGCAGACATTACAAAAGATTTCGATAAAATACTGACAACCTATATGGTAGAGCGCGGAAAATTTAAGTAAGTAATAATTTTGCAAAAAATGATCCAAAATGTTTGCGATATTGAAAATGCAGTGTATATTTGCACCCGCCTGAGCGATGAAAACGATAAGTTTAATCGGGCAGGCTCGCATTAACGCAACGGTCTGGTAGTTCAGCTGGTTAGAATGCCGCCCTGTCACGGCGGAGGTCGCGGGTTCGAGTCCCGTCCAGACCGCAGAAGAGGAAATCAAAAACCTTCAAAACCCTGTAAATCTTATGATTTACAGGGTTTTATGTTTTTGAGACAGTCATAGGATTTGGTTCTATTTGATTCTGAAAGGTCACAAATCGTCAACATCATTTTTTAATCGTCAACATTGTGGTTAAAAAGCTGTATATTGATTTCCGAAGTCTAGTTGATTTGACTTTCGTCTAAATAATGTTTAATCATTAAAGACGACAACTATGAGAGCTTCTTCAACATTTTCCATCTTGTTTTGGGTGTACGCCAAACGTGCAATTAATAATAAAGCAAATATCTACGTCCGAATTACTCTTGACGGTCAACGAGTGAACATCAGTTTAAAACGAAAAGTTGATATCACTTCTTGGGATGAAAAGCTTCAACGAGCTACCGGAAGGGGTAAAGATGCCCGAATTCTAAATCAGTATCTAAATGAGGTGCAGACTAAAATTCAAAGAATATATGAGCAATTTAAATCGGAAGACAGAGGCCTTAATCCCCAAATGATTAAAGCACGCTTTTTAGGTGAAGATAAAAACAATCTCTCCTTTCATGGCCTAATTATTTATTATAACGAAAAAATGCAGCACAAGTTGCATAGAAATACGATGGCCCATTATAAGACCAGTCAACGTTATATGTCAGAATTCATTTCTATGGAATTCAATATGAATGATATCCCTTTGGCAAAACTCAAATATAGTTTCATTGTTGGTTTTGAAAGTTTTCTCCGTTCTTATATTCCTAAAAGTGGGCAGGCTAAAATCGGAAATAATACTGCGATGAAACATATAAAACGTTTACGGAGGATGGTCACACTTGCTTACCGAATGGAATGGATCGACAGAGATCCATTTGTCAATTTTAAAATGAAGATCGAGAAGAAGGAACGAGGTTTCCTTACAATGACAGAATTACAAGCTGTTGAGGATTTAACTTCTGCAATTGAACGACTGGTCGTTGTTCGAGATTTATTTGTTTTCAGTTGCTACACGGGTATATCCTATAGCGATATCATAGAATTGACAAGCAAAAATATCGTAAGCGGTATAGATGGCAATCCTTGGATAATGGCAACGAGAACAAAGACGGGCACTCCGTTTAAAATTCCCTTGCTGCCAAAGGCTGGACATTTGATTGGCAAATACAGTGAGCACGTAAGGACTTGTGACACTGATTACCTTTTACCCAAACTTTCAAATCAGAAATTAAACAGCTATCTGAAGGAAATAGCAGATCTCTGTGGTATCAAAAAAAATCTTACCTTCCATATGGCACGTCACACTTTTGCAACGACGGTTACCTTAAGTAATGGAGTTCCAATTGAGACAGTTTCTAAATTATTGGGTCACACGAAATTGTCAACAACTCAAATCTATGCGAGAGTTGTCGAGAGAAAAGTTAGTGATGATATGACGCTTCTCAAATCAAAGATTGGCTAATGAAATTTAAAAGCATTTGTAAACTGTCGAAATCTTCAATTGGGAATTTAACAATTTACATTTTGATTCCACTACCTTTACTGACTAAAATATTGTGTATGGTTCTAAAAGTAAAATGGGAAGATTTTAAAAGTGAAGTTGAAGACTTCAAGTCTAAAGGTGATGCTCTTATTGAAAAACATATATCTTCGAGGACAGAGGATGAATTCAATAATTTTAAGAAAGAAAAACAATCTTGGGAAAATGCTGTGGTCAGCTATGTGCGAGAATCATTTGAGCCAGAAAACAGAAATTTTGCAAATGAATTCAAAGCCCAAAAAAGATTCAATAAGGGCTTTAAATTAGGTGTTGACCAAAAAGTTAAAAATGAAATACAAGCCCTAAAAGATGAAATCAATGGGCTTGACTACTACTTGAAAATGTTATCCATTTCCGATGCAATTGTAAGACCAGATGAAATTGATTTGAATGTACGCCAAAATTTCGACACCGAAGGCATACTCGACCTAATCCTTTCAAAACTTTACGACCTTTATGACGACGGTAAATATCATTCCATTAACTGGATTCTTGAAGGTAACGGTATAAAATTGAATGGTCGTGGCGAAGATTGGGATTATGGTAGAATGCTTGAAAACCGAGGCTTAATAGAATCAATAAACGGTAAAAATGTAAGTGCTAAACTGAGGCTGGAAGGAAAATATGCCATAGAACAAGCGAGAAAGGCCAAAATAACTGACTATTCTAAAATTAGTAGTTCCGACGAGGAATTGAAAGAACTGATAAAACAGGCTCTCGTAAAAATAGAAGGATTAGGTTTTGGCCAACAAATTATTTTTGACGAGTTCGATGAGCTTCGCGATGACATTCCGCATTTGAGCAAAAAGTCATTTGGTCAATTATTAAAATCGAAACTTGGCGATTTAGTAACAGCCAAGGCATTTGATAAGGCATTAGCGAGCGAAATATTCAAAGAATTTACAAGTCAAGTATTACCATTTTAATTTATGAAGTTATTAGCAAGAATCAAGAACAAACTCAAACAATTGCTTCAGAAAGAAAAACGGCCTGAATATGAGGTTACGCAATACGTGTTTTCAGATAAACAACGTATAGATGATAAATCTACAGTTTCCTTCTTCGTAAATAATCTTGAGCCAGATAAAAGTGTAACACGAACTTTTGAGAGTGAAGATGAGGCCGTTAATTGGCTTATGGACAATGACGATTTTCGAAGAATGTTATTTGAAAATCTATTTCAAACATCCAATTCTGTAATATTTCATTGCGGTGTTAAAGAGCCCATTACAATACCTAATAAAATGCCTGGGGATATTGATATTCTTCTTTATGAAAAAGCTAAAGAAGATACCGCAATAAGTATAGAATGTAAAATTGTGAAGTCCGAATCTTTAGAGAATCAACCACCAAAAATTAACAAAGTAAACAGCGTTCAGAAAAAAGGAACTCAACAGGCAAATGGCTATGCCGAAATCGGATTCAGCAAAGTGTATCTTTTGATTATAATATTGGACGATGGGCGCAATTATAAAAATCCGAATGTAATGTTCAGAACTACACCAGCGGAATGGTTGAACGAGCTTTATGGATTTAATTGGAACACTCGAATGAATGATGACATTGGAATCATTTATGCACACGTAAACCAATTTACCTCAAACCATATAAATCAGACAAAAGGATTAGGCTTACGAGTAGAGCGAGAGGCTAATCAAAAAATTCAAGATAGCAGCTTAACTGAAAAAATTAAAAACATAAAGGATTAGTATAATTTGAAACGAGAAGGAATTTGCAGAATATGTGGTAAGCACAAACAACTTACTTTTGAACACGTTCCACCACAAAGTGCTTTCAATTCAAATCCTGTGTTTTTTCAAAAATCGGTTCATCTTCACGATAAAAATAGCCCACTATATGGTAAGCAAATTAGAAGTAATCAGGGTGCAGGTGGGTATTATTTATGTAAACCCTGTAATAACCTTACTGGTAGTTATTATGGAGAAAGTTATAAGAAGTTTGCCTATATAGGAATGATGGCGTTAACCAATAGAATTTGGGCATCCAAAACTATAATTTTTGAATATGCCATACAGCCGTTAAATATTTTAAAGCAGACATTATCAATGTTTATGTCCATTGATACGAGCGATCAACTGCTGAATAAAGAAGGACTTTCAAGTTTTATTTTAAACAAAGATTCAAAATCTCTTCCTGAAAGTTTGAGAGTCTTTATTTATCATACAGCTATAACAAAAGTTAGAAATGGTTATGGAATGGCAATAACTGAAAAAGGGAATCATTTTCTTGGGGAAATCACCTTTCCGCCTTTCGGAATTGTTTACACTATAGATTCTGAACCAACACGTGACGACTTTTATGAAATTACTCATTTTAAAAATTACAATTTCAATCAAACTGTTCAGACCAGATTGGAAATGCCTTTTTTGACACCAAAAACTTATATTCCTGGACTATATCTTTAATGTCTGCTTAACAGGTTATTCTTTTCTGAATTAAAGTAAGATTAATTTTTAATACTAAAATGAAATGAAATACAAACTTAAAATTATAATCGGTAGTACCAGACCTAAACGGAAAGGCCAATCATTGCAGATTGGTTTTTAAAAATTGCAAAGTAACATAGCGATTTTGAAATAGAACTATTGGATTATTGACTTTCCTTTAATGGGTGAGCCAAGCCATCCTCGATTGCGCTATTATATGAAATAACATACCAAAAAACTGAGTAATGCGATTTGATGAGGCTGATGCCTATGTGTTTGGAACCCCGAATATAATTATGGTCGTCCAGATACCAATAAAATTGTGATGGATTATCTATTTGAAGAAGGGCAGGAAAAGCCAACTGGCTTTGTTAGTTATGGTGGTGTATCAGTAGGAACAAGAGCTTTCCAAGAATTAAAGTTAACCATTACCACCTTAGGAATGATGTCAGTGCCACAACCCGTAAATATTCCTTCATTGTGAAATTGAAAACACCACTATTGAAATATTACAATTCATATTTTCGATATTAGTGAAGGTTTGAAAGGTTCCAAAATCAAAAACCTCGTGGGGAGTCGGTTTGGCACCTGCCTAAGAGCCCACGAGGTATGAATTGGAAAATACTTTTAAAAAGTTAAGTAAAGCTGGGGAATTAACCCTTAATAGAGATTAAAACTCGTCTCCAGTATTATCATTATCCTGGTTGTTTTGATCACGTGTTATCTTTTTCTGATTAAAGCGATAGGTAAAGGAAAATTAATAGAGCGTGGACGTCGTTGAAATTAACTTTTACTAATAAAGGTATTGGTCGTAGTTAGTGTCTTTCTTTTTCGTGAGTTGAACACGTAACTTACATTTAATCCTAAAGTAGCATTGCCATTAAAAATGTCTTTGCTCAAGGCAAGGTCAACAGACAAAGTTCCTTTATTCTCGAATTGGGCATCATTGGAAGGGCACAGTAAAAAGCGTTGGTTTACCAATCAATCTCGTAAGACAACGACACCTTGGCGCTGCCTCTGGCAAACTGATGGTGTTTTTGGCACTATAATCCACGCCATTAAATTCGTCCTCGGTAGTGAATAGGAAGAAGTTAAAACTTCCATTAAGTCGCAACCATTTTACAGGATTGTATCTGTATAAGAAACCTGCCTCAAAACCAATCCGTTTATTGGTACTCAAATTTATTGGGAGCATACTAATAATTGGAATTCCGTTGGCAGTTTCATTCCCGGTATCTTCCTGTATGCGTTCAAAAGCATCAGTTTCGTATTGATTATAGACTGAAGTTTTGAATGTTGGTTTGCTCCATCGCTTTTGATAGCCAAGATCAAAAGCACTTGAAATATCGGGATCCAGATTGGTGTTTCCTTAAAAATATTCGCCTCACTATAACGGGAAGAAATGTATTTATCCTACGGCCTCTTAGTCCGTTGATTCTTCGCTTATAACTCAATGTGATATTTTATACACGATTGTTCAGTTCGTAAGTAAAATTTAAAGTCGGGAACAATATGGACCACTTTTAATGTGTTTTTATAAATCATATTATGTGTAATTACATGATTTACAAGTAAATACATTTTAGTGAATGTTAAATGATTCCATTTAATATCAAAGTTTAGGTGACCTATTCGGTTACCTCGGATTATTATCTTTTAGATATTAATTCTATTTTTCGTATGGTTTGACTTTCGTTTTTAATGAACATTAAAAAACGAACTATGCGAACATCAAATTTAACAATTACGTTCTGGCAGAACGTATCAAAGAAAACATCTGGCAGTGCACCATTATATGCCAGAATCACTGCAAATGGTAAACGTTTAGAGATCAGTTTGGGTAGGTCTATTCCAATTAAGTATTGGAGTAAAACTACAAAAAGAATGATCGGAAGGTCAAACGAAAGCCAAATGGTCAATGCCCATATTGAGCAAGTTTACTTTAAACTTTTGGAATGCCAAAGACAGTTAAACCTTGAGAAGAAGGCTATAACTGCTCATGCGATAAAAACCTATTATTACAAGGAAGGAAACGATCAAAAAACTTTAGTCGATTTAATAAACTACCATAAAAGAGTAATGGCAAACGTTATCAAGCCAAGCACTCTAAGCCATTATTTTACCACAGAAAAATATTTGCTTGAATTTTTGGAAAATTCCATGAAATCAAAAGATGTCAATTTAATTGATATATCATTTGAATTCATCTGTGAGTTTGAATGTTTTCTTAGAAAAAAAAGCAAGTTGAATCATAACGGCGTTATGAAGCACTTGACCAGATTGAAGAAACTCATAAATTTAGCTATTAAATTAGATTGGTTGGTAAGAAATCCATTTGTTAATTTTAGCATAAGATTTTTAAAGACGGAACGAGACATTCTTAACAAAAATGAATTGGCCGTTATTGAGGGAGCGAGTTTCGATCGTCCATGTTTAGAAATTACTAAGGATATGTTTGTTTTTTCATGTTATACAGGGTTGTCCTATATTGATATTCAAAAACTAAATAGAGATCACCTTGTCAGAGGTAATGATGGTGGGCTTTGGATAAGAGCCAAACGGGTAAAGACAAACATCCCTATAAAAATTCCTGTTTTAGACAAAGCACAGAGGATATTAAATAAATATGCTAAACATTATCGTTTAATCTCATGTGACGCTATCCTTCCAATTTATTCAAATCAAAAGACCAATCAATATCTTAAGGAGATTGCGGAGGAACTTAACATTCGAAAAAAGTTGACTTTTCACGTTGCAAGACACACTTTTGCCACCTTAATAACGCTTTCCAATGGGGTTCCAATCGAGACAGTGGCCAAGCTTTTGGGTCATACAAAATTAACCACAACCCAAATTTATGCTAGGGTTTTGGATGATAAAATAAGTGAGGACATGAAAAACGTTCAGGAGATTTTAAATATGAATTAGTAGGATGTGGAAGTTTGATTTGTTCTTGTCAAATAGATTAAGTTTTGGTATTCATAAGTTAAGCGACGCTTTCAGATGATAAAATACAATTCATCAATTGCTTTTATTATCTCGATAGTAGAAACTTCATAGACTGAAGATCTTGTGTCGTGAGGTTTCTGAGTTCGAGTTTCCCTGCCCATATAAAAGCTGAAGAGAAATTATCGACTTTAATTGTTTAAAATTCAGCCGAAAAAATCTTCAAGTGCAATATGGGTGCAATGCTCAGCTGTTTTCTATAATCAATTTTTATTTTTTGATATTAAATGATAGAGTATTTTATTTTTTATAATTCGATATCAAAAGATTTGAGTTTCCATAATGTATTCAGTTGAGTTTCTTAATTCTACGGAAAAGCTATAGTCCAAAAATTGCTTCTAATTCCATCTGCAAAACTGTAAGTATACATTTCCTTGCAAAAAATGAATTTTTTGAATTAATAGGGTAGGAATTTTAATATAATCGAAAGGTTAATATGCTAAAGTTTTAAAAAAAATAAGGAAAGAAAATATAAGATTTCACCTTAGTAGGTCTAAGGTAAAACCTTAGTTGATTGTGATTTAAATATGGTTAATTGCTGTAAGAAACATAGATAGAGAATCATAATAGTAACTTCTTTGAAGCAATTTAATTTTTATAATTAGAAGAATAATTCATAATGTAAAATTAATTATTTGATTTTCTAAACAAATTTTAAAATTCATTTCTATGAAAAAACTATTCATTCATTGTTTTGTATTCTTCTTTGCATGGTTTCCAATGACCATATTTTCACAGGACTTGCCAGAATTTGTCCCATTAAGCCCTAATGCGGCATCAATTGTAAAATATGGTGAGATTCCTGTCGGTCATTTTACAGGAGTTCCTAATATTGGGATTCCAATTTATACAATAAACTCAGGGGAACTGACACTTCCTCTTACCTTAAGTTATCATGCAGGAGGCAACAAGGTGGAAAGTATAGCTTCATGGGCGGGACTTGGATGGTCGTTGGGCTCCGTGCCATCTATTTCTAGAAGGGTTCAGGGAATTCCAGACGAGGGAGCAGGAGGGTATTTTGACAAATTTTCGAATAAAACAGTATATCAATTATGGAATGAGAGAAATACTAATACAACAGCGTACGGAGCATATAAAGAAGCTCTTTATAATGGGACAGCTGATTCCGAACCTGATATTTTTAGTTATAGTCTTCCTGAAGAGAGTGGTAAATTCTTTTACAATCAAGAAGAGGGAACCTTTATAACCTTTCCAAAATCTAATCTAAAAATTACTAGGAACGGTAATAATTTTACATTAGTAACCCAAAATGGAGTGGAATATTATTTTAATATAATAGAAACTACAATTAGTAATGGGGTTACGCAAGGAAAACGTATTAATTCCACATGGTATGCTTCAACTATCACTTCGCCTTCAAAAAAAGACATTATACGTTTTAGTTATCAAATGGAAAATCATATTACTAAAACTAAGAATGTTGTAAACAAATACCACTATTTAGGTGGGGTAACAAATGGGTTGCCTTCTGATAGCGGAAGTTTGTTGACCATTAACTCAACTAATGCCATTGTGGTTGATTCTATTCTTTTTGACGAAGGTTATATAAAGTTTAATAGAAATGTGGGATACAGGGATGATCTTGATGGAGGTAAAAGCCTTAATAATGTTTCAGTATATGATGCTAAAAACGAACTTCTCAGTAAACACCAATTTACCTATAGATATAAACAAGGCACAGCTGGTGGTACATCATGTTATAATGCCGACAGTTATAGCAGAAGGTGGATGTTACTAGATAAAATTGAACAAGTATCGGTAACTGATCCTGATATTAAACTATCACATCTTTTCACTTATAATGAAAATGGATTTCCTTCTTGTAGATACAGTGCCGCCCAAGATTATTGGGGGTATTACAATGGAGAGGACTTAAATGCAGACCTGACTCCCCCTTATTACCTTCCAGGTCAAAGTAATCAAATTTCTGGGGCAGAAAGAGGCGTCGATCCAACAAAATCACATTATGGTATTTTAACTAAAATCACCTATCCAACAGGTGGTTACACCGAGTTTGATTTTGAAAATAATATGGTTTATGCAAATGATCTTCCCCCGCAATATGTTTCAAATAATCAAATATTAGCAGGTGAGGAATATTTTGATGCAGGAGATACACCAGACGGAACTGATCTTTTTCAAAAAACATTCACTATTAATAATCCAACAGATCCTGTATTAAATAATAATAATATTAATGGAGGTGCCAATGTTAGCTTTACCATTGGAAATCCAGGGTGCGATTTGAGCGGAGGATCAAACCCTTGTGCTTTGTTTACTATTACTACTCCTACATCTAACATGTATTATATTCAAATAGAAGGTTCTTCTTTTTATTTACCTAACGGAACATATACAATGACCGCTAGTTTTAATCAGCCTTATCCTGGAAATGATTACCAAGACTTTTATTTTATTGCCAATTGGCAAGAGATTGATCCCAATCAATCAGGAAATACATATTCAGGTGGTTTACGGATCAAACAAATCAGAAGCTATGTCAATGCAACTTCCCAACCAATGACAAAAAATTATAAGTACACTACCACCTTTGATTCGTCTGTTTCATCTGGAGATGTTTTTAGCACCCCTAACTTCAGTCATGTTCAAAATGTAACTTACAATACTCTGGGTAACGGACAAAATGGTGGTGGATCGTTTACATCTCTTCTTCTAAGAGTTCGATCAGTAAGTAATATGCAACAAGTCACACATTCCGGATCGGCTGTTGGATACAGAACGGTTTTTGAAGAAATTGACAATGCCAATGAGAGAGGGTATACGGAGTATCAATTTTCTAATAGTAGAGATGAAGGTAATGATAGTTTTCCCTACCCACCAGCAGAGAGCTTAGAACTTGAAAGAGGACAACTCCTTAGACAGAAAAGTTTCAAAAAGGCAAGTACAGGATTTGATTTAGTTCAAGATAAGCATTTAACCTACACAAAAGTACCATTCGATATAGGGAGTGTACATCCCAAATCTTCTTTTGCAATTAAATGGGGGAGTTTGATAATTGATGAAACACAAAACCCGCTTGTTTATTTAGATTTAAGTATGATTGATTATTTTGTGAAAGGTGGCTGGTATAATTTGTTTAGTGAAGATGTCACGAACTATTATGACAATGCCATTAGTACAACTAGTACCTATTTTTATTATGACAACCCTGTTCACTTATTAAAAACTAGGACAGAGACCATTGACAGTAAAGGAGAGAGGTTAGTATCCATTGTTAAGTATCCTCAAGACATTGGAAGCCCTACTGTTGCAGAATCGGGACTTATTGCTCAAAACCGTTTAGGAGAAATTATTGAGACAAGTAGTTATATGGATTTGAATAATAACCTCATTGCAGATTCCAATGAACTTTTAAGTAAACAACAGAGTGATTATAGAATTTGGTATAATGATATAATTTCCCCAGAATACTTTCATACAAGCAAAGGAGCTAACAATGCCCCTGAAAACCGAGTTGTTTTTCATTCCTACCATGAAAATGGCAAAGTAAAAGAAGTTTCTAAGACAGAAGGCGCACATATAGTTTACATCTGGGGCTATGACCAAACGCTTCCCGTAGCCAAGATAGAGAATGCTACTTTTGGTCAGATTCCAACGACAGTTTATAATGCGATTTTGTCAGCTTCCAATTCTGATATCGACGACCTTACAGAGGATTCCCTTAGGTCAGAGTTGGAAAAACTTAGAGATCCAACCTATTGTCCGAATCTCTCAAATGCCTTGGTGACTACCTACACCTATGACCCACTGATTGGCGTCACAAGCATGACGGATCCAAAGGGCTATACGGTCTTTTTCGAATACGACGGTTTCAGCCGCCTGGAGCGTGTCAAGGATGGCACGGGCAATATCCTGAGCAATAACCGCTACCACTACAAAAACCAATAAAACCCCTGCATATATGAAACTTTCCTATACCATAATTGTCCTTCTGTTGCTTGTTTTGTCCAATGGTCGCACCATGGACGCCCAGAATGCCAGGGAGCAGCTCTTCGGTACCTGGTATTTCGATTACGGCAGTTCAATTTCCAAAATGGAGAACAGGATTAGGTCCAAAATGGATTCTCTGCCAGGCCGCCGGCTGTTGGTCGAACGTTTCTATAGGGACAGGAAGATGAAATTCGATCCGGACGGAACCTATTTCCTGATATTGGGCAACGGGGAGACCTCCCATGGGATTTGGGTGCTGAACAAAAACTCAGTACAAATAACCCATCCCGACGGCAATGTGGATAGTTTTGAGATAAAGGCCCTGGACACACGGATGCTGGTACTGAGGCACCGAAACAATGGAAAGGGCAGGTTGGTACTTCCGGAATGGCACTTCATCAAAAATTAAAATCCTCTATCATGGTCACAAAAAATAAAATTCACCTTTATGGTTTTCGGGTCCTGACATTGTTTTTCGCTTTAAGCGTACAATTTCTGTATGGCCAGAATATATACCTGACGGGGCCCACGAGCGCCCCTCAGGGTAGTACGAAACACTATGGTGTGGCTGGGGGCAGCCTGGGGAATGACTACGATTGGTACACCACCTTTTATGACGACACCTCCTCGTTCAACGCCTATGGAGGTAATGTCACATGGGGCACAGCAGGGACAAATTACCTGATGGTGGACTATTTCTCCAATTACAACTTGTACTATGCAGAACTGGAGGTCCAGGTAGCCTCATCGGCACCTGCAGCACCGGGAAGCCCGACCATTTCCAGTAACACGAATGGTGTAGCGGTGCTCCAACGGTCAGGGGTACCGCCAAGCGGTGTGACATGGTACTGGCAGGGCAAGACGCCCAACGGCACCAGTTCCGGTTTAGGTTCAGGGCCTACCTTTACTGCCAATCAGGGCAGCGGGACTTATTACATCCGGGCCAGAAATGGCAGTGGTACCTGGAGCACCGGCACGGGCTCTGTCTATGTGGCCATGTCACCGCTCCCGACTTGGTATTCCGATACGGTTGACCAAGATGGCCTTGGGGACCCCAACGTTTGGGTGACACAGGCTACTGCCCCTACAAATTATGTGTCCAACAACCTGGACCAGTGCCCTAACGAGTACGGGCTGGCAGCCAACAACGGCTGCCCTGTCTGCGGACCGAGCGATGAAAACTATATACACACTATCACGCCAAGGGTACCGACCTCAAATATATCGGGACTCCAAGAGGATGAGAAGATAGAGAGCATCACCTATTTTGACGGTCTGGGAAGACCCAAGCAGAACATCGGCATACGTGCGGGCGGTGATGGAGAGGATATTATTGCACATATAGGGTATGATACCTATGGCAGGCAGGTCAAGGAATACCTGCCCTATGCCATTGCGAGTGCATGTGGCACCTACCAGGCCGATGCCCTCGTTTCAACGATCGGTTTTTATGAGTTTTCCACCAAGTACGGAAACACGACAAACCCCTATTCAGAAAAGGAATTTGAGAGCTCGCCCCTGAACAGGGTGCTGAAGCAGGCGGCGCCGGGCCATGACTGGCGCCTGGGTGGCGGCCATGAGATAGGATTTGAATACGCGGCCAATACCTTTGATCCCAACAGCCCCACAGACCCTGCGAACGACAATGTCAGGCTGTACCGTGTGGAGCTGGCCTATGCCGACCGCACCTATGCCCCAAGTCTATCGTTGGTTCCCGGTGCACTCGGCTATTATGGTCAGGGTGAACTCTACAAAACCGTCACCAGGGACGAGAACTGGACCAATGGGAAAGCGCACACGGCCGAGGAGTTCACCGATAAGCAGGGCAGGGTCGTGCTGAAGCGCACCTACGGCGATTCAAAAGTGGGGAGCGTGATCGTGCCCAACGCACCGCACGACACCTATTACGTGTACGATGACTATGGCAACCTGACCTACGTGCTGCCCCCGAAGATGGAGGCCTCTACCTCACCTTGGGCAACAGTCAATGCCCAATTGGACGAACTTGGTTATCAATATACCTACGACCACAGGAACCGTCTTGTGGAAAAGAAGATCCCAGGAAAAGACAGGGAGTACATCGTCTATAACAAACTGGACCAGCCCATCCTGACGCAGGACGCCAACCTGAGGGCACAGGACAAATGGCTGTTCACCAAATACGATGCCTTTGGAAGGGTGGCCTATACAGGGGAAATGACCAGGGGCATTGGCAGGGCAGCCTTACAGGATGATGCCGATCTCAGGAATCCGCAATTCGTTACCAAGCGAACCTCTGATACAACAATGGTTGGCGCAACGATCTATTATAACAACGAGTCCTACCCGGTAAATTTTATTACGGAGATCTTGACGATAAACTATTACGACAACTATACTTTTGATGGCTTTGTGGCCATGCCAGCAACACATGACGGGCAGAACATCCTGAATCATGACAACAGTCCCGGTACCCAGAAGTGGACCAAGGGACTGGCGACCGGCAGCAAGGTAAGGGTGCTCGACCAGGTCCCCGCCAAATGGATCACCACCTATACGGGATATGACACCAAGGGAAGCCCAATTTATGTAAAGAGCGTCAATGATTATCTGGTCACGACCGATGTGGTGATAAGCACTTTGGACTTTACGGGGGCCGTCGAAAAAACAAAATCCTGGCACAC
>NZ_JALKAU010000068.1:0-2058 GCF_023015735.1 Gelidibacter sp. F63206 | reverse complement strand
AACGTGATTGTATAAGATTAGTGGCGTGTTTAAGCACTTAATTTAGCAAATAAACACCGAATAGAAAATCCGCGAGGATTTTCGTAAGTAGGCGAGGTCTAGCCATTAATTTTATACGGTGTTGTAAAACGTTTTTTTGTTCAATAGTTTTTTTCTTTTTTCAGTTCTCCGTTTTCGGTATAAGTTTTCCAAAGTCCGACCTTTTTTCCGTTCACTGTTTGTCCTTCTTTGAACAAATAACAAACTTGTAGTTTATATGAGCATTTATAATATTTCTCAATTCTTTTAAAATTGATATGTTCGTCGGATTCGAAAAATTCAGTCAGATTATTTGCGTTTGAGTCGATTTCAGTCGTTATGGATTCGGACGTTTTATTTCCTTCTCGGTCATAAGAATTCCAAGATATTATATTTCCGTATTTTCCTAAAAAAATTTCGCTTGCGATTTGTCCGTTTTTGTAATATTGAGTTTGCTTTCCTGAATGAGTTGAATAGTTTTCAGAATTGTACTTATAAGTCGTAATTGTGCTTATCCACCAAATTTTTCCATTTCCGTAAAAAATTGTGTCTGGTTTAGATTCAATTTCCTCAAGTTCACTCACTATTTTTTTGAATCTGTCAGAATGTTGCGCATTAGATAAATTAAAAATCAAAAGTAAGAATATGATTGTTAGAAATCGTTTCATTCAAATGTTTTACAACGTGTTTGTGTATGGCTCGTTGCGGAAAATCAGCTATGATTTTCCGCCGTAACCGAAAGATAGCAAATTGCAATGAATTCCGATTAGGAATTCAGCCGCAATGAGCTATACACGGTGTTGCCATTTCGTTGTTTTATTTTCTCATTTTTAAAAGTCCAATTATAATTAATGGAATACTAAATGGAATCATATACGCTAATAGTTTTTTGTCAGGAATATAAAGCCATAATAGAATAGTGGATATCGTAAAAATTATTATTTCTCCATAAATACTTTTCAGCTCGTATTTTTTGATAAGGACACCAAATGTTACAGGAATAATTGTACCTAAAGAAATTCCTGAAATCATAATTCCAGAAATACATAATCCAGTTTTTACTCCATTTGTAAAACTCACAATTATAAACAATGGAATAACCCAAAGAAACCAAAAGTTAGTTTTTAGAACTGACTTTAGTTTATTCCGATTAATTTCCACTTTATTCATAGTTTTTCAATTCAGATTCCGATTCCGCAAACAAGCTAAAAGGTTCGATGAGATTTTCAGTCTGCATTTGAGTGAGCAATTCCTATTTAATAAAGGTTTTTGCCAGAATCCTTCTTTTCTTTTTCAAAGGTTTTTTTCAACTTATCCAATTCCGTTTTCTTTTCAGATTCAGTCATTTTTATGTTCCCTCTAATTTTGTTTTTTAAAGAGTTATATTTTTCTTTTAGAGATTCCAAATGGTCATTTTGACCGAAAGAATGTAATTTTAATTCTTCCATAATTTCCGTTTTTGAGTTCGTTCCGCAATGAATGGCAACGTCTGCGTATACGAAACGTAGCGTCCTGAACGGCACTTACATTCCTGTTCTGCATTGATCCCTTAAAGAAACAAAAAATATTGGAATAATCACCTGCCAGCTATGTTTTGTATACGCTGTTGTATTTAGTAATCTGGAAATTCCCACTGGAATTGCCAGATTGCGCAGTTGTGCCGGGCGCTACATGGTCGCTCCTGACCGGTGGGAATGTCTTTAAAACTATTGACTCTATCTTTTCGATAGTGTTAGTTGTTTTTAAGGCATAATGGCGCATTGTGGATGGATAGGATATCCGTGCGACAGGGTCCAACTTGTTGTGGGACTTGACTTTGTCAAAAATTTCAGCTACCTTATGCAAGCTTTGTGAGAATTGAAAATTCGAATTTGAGAGTGGAACTCTCATCCGATTTCCAATCGAAAGCTTGGCCAGGTCTCCTTATGGACAATGGCCATTCCTCAAATAATGACCCTTTCCCACGGCCAATGATCTTCAAGGCCGACAGTTGCAAATGGACACGGGCAGTACCAAAAGACTGGGATTATTGAATACAAC
>NZ_JALKAU010000067.1:0-3448 GCF_023015735.1 Gelidibacter sp. F63206 | reverse complement strand
CGTTGTAACACATTCCCCACACAATAAAAACTCATTTATTTCATAAACTAACCAGTAAAATTATTGTGTAGGAAAATTATAGTAAATTTGACTTTAGCCAAAATTTGAGAAAACTAAAATATTATATATTAACAATATTCATTTCCTTGAGCTGTTCTGAAAAAAATACAGAATGGAAAGCAGAAAGAGAAGCTTCTATTCATTTCGGAGGGGAACCTAAAATTGAAAGCTTTACGCTCTCATTTCATAGAAAAGGTGACACTTTAATTTATAATTATGTTAGTAAAATTGACAGTACAAAAACTATCAATATTCAAAAAGCAGCAAACTCAAATATTTTATTTTTTGGATTTAGGGAATTCATTGAGTCAGACAAAAAAACATTTCGAAACCAGAAACTAAAGGATTTAGAATTTAAATATTATGATTTAGAAAACCCTGGAACCCATGGAACAGGACCAATTTTATTTAATTCAGAATATGGACTTCTTGCAATAAACAATGTTTATGGACCTACAATTATTTTTCTTGAAGCAAAAGATAATAATTTGACTGAAATAATAATTAATAATTTGAATGAATGAAAACGTGTTACAACAGTGTGTATAAGCAATGGCTTGTTCTCGCCTACTTGGAAAATCCTTCGGATTTTCCTCTGGCAAGTACCTGTTTGCAATTGTCCGTACCGAACCACACCACTGCTCATACACTAAACGTTACCCAACATTTAAGACAAACATCTAAAATGATACGAAATTATTGGAATGAAGAATGGAAAGAGATTGTATTTGATGATAAGATTTCTGAGAAAGAGAAGTTTAAAATATCAAATTACGGAAGAATTATAAATTGTAAAACTGATGAGAAATTTTTGGTTAAAAAATACTTTATAAACGGATATCAGAATTTACCAGTAAAACAAAAAAAGAACGGAAAACAGACCAGCAGATACGTACACAAACTCGTTGCGGAACATTTTCTGGAAAAAAATGATGGAATTTGTGTTATTCATCTGAACTATGACAAAACCGACAATCGAATAGAAAATCTAAAATGGGCTACGAAAAGAGAAAAGGAATTACATCAATTCAGCCATCCAGATTGGAAAGAAATTGTTAAAAAAAGGAGCAAAAATATTGGCAAACTGAACGCGGGAAAAGTAAAAATTATCAAACGCCAATTAAAAAACAAAAATAACAGGCTGAAAATGATTGCTAAACGCTTTGGAGTTTCTGATATGCAAATACACAGAATAAAAACAGGCGAAAATTGGAGTTCTGTAACTGAATAAAAAACGTTGGGTAACAACGTATATAGCTCATAGCTAATTAGTTGTCTAATCGAAGTTAAGGCGTATTTAGAAAGTCGCCAAATTTTTAAATTTGACGATTTCCAATAAAAAAAGATAAATAGTAAAATTTAAAAATCTGGCTTGTGCCCAACCTAAAAATAATCGCTAATTTGCACGCTACAAGCCATATACAAAACCGTTACAGCACATATGACCACAAATAAAATCTTAGTCATAATTACAATGTTTTTGCTATTCATTAGCTGTGGAAAAAAACAAACAAGTTTGGAGTTTGAAAAGTCTGTTGTGAACGAAATTTTTCCAGCTTTGCTTGATTCTGTTTTTTACGATACAAGATTGACACAGCAACCACCCCCACCACCACCACCGAATTTCGAATGGACTGATTCAACAGAAATTAAATGGGATGAAACCAAAATTATAGCCGACCTCGAAAGGCGAAAAGCTGAGTTACAAAAAGATACTACTAAATTAGTAGTTGCGATTGTGGACAGTACTTACCAGATAAATGAAAAAGCGAAAAAAGAACTGATTAATTTTTATAAGGATTTCAAAATTAAATTGGATACCACAAATATTGAAAAACCATATAAAATAAATTTAGCGGATTTAAAACACGATGATAAATTCAAACTTAAATACCGATCGGAATTACCAGCTACAAGCAAAGTTTGGAAAGGCGAATATAATTTTTATCTTTCTGGAATAACTGGATTTTCACGTATTCAATTTGATCAAACAAAAAACTATGGAGTTATGATAAGCGCTTTTGGTTGTGGACGACTTTGCGGATTTAGTGGATTGGTATTTATTCGAAAAGTAAAGGGTAAATGGCTAATTGATAAGATAAAAATCACGGCAGTATCGTGAAGAAAATACGTGCTGTAACAATGTGTATAAGCAATGGCTTGTCCTTGCCTACTTGGAAAATCCTGCGGATTTTCCTCTGGCAAGTGCCTGTTTAGAATTGTCTGTAACGTCCCACGCCACTGCCCATACACGAAACGTTGTGTGTCATTTGAGAAAAACCCTATGAAAAAATTGACTTTAATATTAATTCTGATTTTATCTGTTGGCTGTTCCTCAAAAACAAAGACCCAAAAAGCAATTACTGAACAGAAAACGGAATTAAAACCACCCTTCAAAAATCAAGGAGAACAAGAGGATTTTTGGGCGCAGGAGTTTTTTAAAAATGAGTATAAAAAACAAAATCATGAAAGATTTATTGGAAAAATTAAAATCTTAAATGAATATGAGTCTTTGGACAACAATGGTAATTTCATTACAAATGCAAATGAAATTAGTTTTGGAAACAGAGTTGTTAAAATAAACCTAACTGACAATAAATTTCGCTCGATTTTCGAAAATGGAATTTTATATCCAGATTTGATAAGCGAAAAATATTTTAAAATTTGGGACTTGGAAGAATTGACTTTTTTAAACAATTCACCAAAAATTAAAAAGTTCAGAATGTTTGTAAATATGCCTGAACTTATATATACCCAAGTATTCCTTTTGGAATTAAAAAATGAATTTGCGAATAAAAAAACCGATTTGACCGAATTTATTAAAAACGCTGAATTGACATTCATGAAAAGAGCTTGGTCAATGATATAAAAAAAAAACGAACACACAACAATGTGTATAAGCAATGGCTTGTTCTCGCCTACTTGGAAAATCCTGCGGATTTTCCTCTGGCAAGTGCCTGTTTGGAATTGTCCGTGACGTCCCACGCCACTGCTCATACACGAAACGTTGTGTACAAGCTGAATATCGCAGAAATCACCACCAGGTTTTTCAAAAAATTTTTTTGGTTTTTTAAGGCAAAAATAAAACTGGTTTGCCGAGCTACTTTCCCAACGGAATCTACTCGAACGGAATCATAACAGATAAAAATAAAACCAATTAGATCGAAACATTCCCAACGGACTTTACTCGGACGGAATCGTTGCGGATAAAAAAACAAACCAATCAGATCGGAATCGTTGCGAATAAATAATAAAACCAATCTGAACGGAACATTCACAGCAGACTTTACTCGAGCGGAATCGTTGCGGATAAAAAATTAAACCAATCAAGATGGAACATTCTCGTAGAAAATCACTCGGACGGATAATGAAAAGCCTGTACACAACA
>NZ_JALKAU010000066.1:0-21501 GCF_023015735.1 Gelidibacter sp. F63206 | reverse complement strand
TATCCAGGAGTTCCTATCAAAGAAGGAAGGAGACCAGTTTTAAAAGCTGGAGGAAAAGAATTAAATGCAGAAGGAATGTACATTATGCCTGGTTTTGTAGATAGCCATGCGCACATTGGAGGCAAATCTCAAGGAACACCGGCAGAATACGTCTATAAATTATGGATGGGCCATGGCATTACCACGATTGTGGATCCAAGTAGTGGGAATGGTATTGCTTGGACTCTGGAAGAAAAAATGAGAAGTGAAAAAAATGAAATAACCGCACCAAGAATAAAAGCCTATACGTCATTTGGACAGAATAGCAAAAGCCCTATTGCTACCGATCAGCAGGCAAGGGAATGGGTGCGGAACAATGCCAAACTTGGAGCCGATGGCATCAAATTCTTTGGAGCGACACCCGTAGTGATGGCTGCGGCGTTGGATGAAAACAAGAAATTAGGGTTACGCTCAAAAATGCATCATTCACAAACCTATGTGGGGAGTTGGAATGTGTTGCATAGTGCAAGGTCAGGACTAACTTCTATGGAGCATTGGTATGGTTTGCCCGAGGCGCTATTTGATGATAGAACCGTTCAAGACTATTCATTGGAATATAATTATCAAAATGAGCAGGATCGTTTTGGAGAAGCTGGGCAGTTGTGGAAACAAGCAGCAGCACCTAATAGCAAAAAATATAACGATGTTATGGATGAGCTCCTGGCTCTTGATTTTACTTTGACACCCACCTTTGTTATTTATGAAGCCAATAGAGATTTAGCCCGGGCACGTCTAGCCGAATACCATCAAGAATTTACGCTTCCAAGCTTATGGGATTTTTATGCCCCTAGCCGCGAGTCTCATGGTTCGTATTGGCTTAATTGGGGAACTGAACAAGAGATCGAGTGGAAGGCCAATTATAAACTTTGGATGAATTTTGTCAATGATTATAAAAATAGGGGTGGAAGAGTAACAGTAGGTACTGATGCAGGGTTTATTTACGAACTCTATGGCTTTTCATATCCTCGTGAAATGGAACTTTTACGTGAAGCAGGATTTCATCCATTGGAGGTCATAAAAGCAGCGACTTTAAATGGTGCAGAAGCATTGGGTATGGAAAATGACATTGGATCTATTGAAGTAGGTAAATTGGCAGATTTTGTCATTGTAGAAGAAAATCCATTGGAAAATTTTCAAACGCTTTATGGAACAGGTGCTATTAGAATAACTGAAAATAATGAGGTCGTTCGAGTGGGAGGCGTAAAATACACCATTAAGGACGGCATTATTTATGATGCCAAGAAACTATTGTCTGATGTCAAGGAAATGGTCAGAAAAGACAAAGAAAGTAAAGGATATAAGATAACTCAACCAGGTATTCTAATGGATTAGAGCTTGATATCGCATTTCTTGTAATAGTCTTTAATTTCCATACATGAAAGGCACTACATATTAAGATTAATTTTAAAACTGTCATCATTGCTTACAAAACAGTTCTGATAGTTTATTGGTAATTTTTCAATGAGCAATATGATTTTTAAAACTTCCTCAGTACTCTAGTCTGCCATTTCTAGTAAATAGAAATTAATCAATAATCATTATTTTCTATGGATAATTCAGTTAACCACAAATTCATAAAAGCGACGTACAAGAATCGTACAATTTTAAAAATAAAAATACCGTAAACACTTTGTTGTAAAACGTACTTTTATCAGATTTCGATTGAAATATTAACCTTTCCTCCAAGTCCTTTTTCTACGATGTCAAATAAGGTTTTTAAAGTCAGATTACTACCATTATTTTCTACACGTGAAATATAAGTCCGCTTTTTGTCAATCAGTTCGCCCAGTTGTTCTTGTGTCAGGTTTTTTTCTTCTCGTGCATTTCGTAAAAGCAAGCCAATTTTAAATGATTCAAAATCTCTTTCGAGTTCGTCTCTGCGTTCAGTTCCTTTTTCTCCGTAAACGGTATCTTTGATATCTTTCCAGCTTTTAGTTTCCATCTCTTTTGTTTTTTTCTTCGTAATACTCTTTCATTAATCGGACAGCTTTGTCGATTTCTTTTTTCGGTGTTTTTTGCGTCTTTTTTGTAAATCCGTTTAAGAGTATAACTAACTTACCTTTGTCGAAGAAGCAAAAAAACCGCCAGATATCCGACCCTAATTTAATTCGAGCCTCATATAATCCTTTATGGGTTTTCATTGGTGCCAAATATGTTTTCGGCACGTGTTGAAAGGTTTCGATTATTTCGATGACCTTAAATATTTTGTCCTGAATCTTTTTCGGTTGAGCAAGTAGAAACTCCTCGAAATAATGTTTGTACTGTATTACTTGCCTAACTTTTTCCATTGGCACAAAGGTAACTTAAAAGTTACTATTTTCAAAATTCGGAATTGTGTTTTTTACAGACGGATTTTTCTTTGATATGTTTTACAACAATTGTATAATGAACATTATACTGCCAATTTAAGATATATTAAACATATGTTGAATATATCCTTTGTAATTTTCTTAAACCATTTTTTTGATAACGAAATTGTGCTATGGGGTTCTTATTTAATATGAATTTAAGCTATAGATGAGTTTTATAGTGTTTATGCCGATATTATTTGGGAAAAACATCTATCGATCTTCGATAGAAAATTAGTATTCATTGTCATTTAAAAACTCTGAGCCAAAACAATTCTTTTGCTCGTTGAGATTAAAGAAAAGTGATATTTATTTGAGTCAATGAATTTGTAAACATCAACATTTTCAATTTGATAATTACATCATCGATCCAATTAGAAATGCTATTAACAATAATGAAATTTTAACCGTACTACAGTCGTACTATAATAAAAACTAAAAATCCGTAAAGAGCTAACTCATAGCTATTTACGGATTAAATCTGTGGAGTCGGAGAGTATTGAAACTGTTATATTCTATTATGTCTTAGTTTGTTCAAATCCTTGTAAATCCCTTATAAACATTGGTGTTGTATGTGTTAATATAAAAATGAATTATATTTGATTATAACATAATTGTCAACTATATTGTCAACTATATTGTCAACTGTATTTTAATCCACAAACTATGACGCATTCATTTTTTTTAAAAGAACCTCAAAAAAGAATTGGAGATAAACCTACCTTAATTCTATTCACTTGCCATTTTAATCGGGAGAAGAAAAAGTTTGTTTATTCTACAGGAGAGCGCATTAGTCCCATCCACTGGAATTTTCTTGAGAACCGAACCAATTCGGCTAAAAACCACAGGGATTCAAATTACAAGACCATCCAGATGCAACTTGATAGATATACTAGCAAATTCCAAGAGATTGAAAGTTTATATACAAAAATAAACGAGGAATTCACGTCCAAGGACCTCAAAGAAGCATTTGATAATGAATTCAAAAAGGTGGCGGCTAATAAGAATCAGTTTTATGATGCTTATGATGCTTTTACAGGAGAGAAAATTAAAAGAAAAGAATGGAAACCTGCAACCATTAAAAGGTATAAAAACATCAAAAATCATTTAGAAAACTTTGAAAGGGAAAAGAAGTATAAGCTCACTTTTAATACCATAAATAACAAGTTTTACACAGAATTCATTGACTACTGCTACACGACCTTAGACCACAATACAAATACATTCTCGAGGAATTTGGGATTGTTTAAAACTTTTATGTTTTGGGCGTTGAAGGAAAGGTACACTTACAATGAAAGTTTTAAGGAGTTTGTCAAGCCTGAACGTGTCATTACAAAACAGGTGGCTTTGAATATAGACCAAGTCAAAGCTATCTTTGAATTTCAATGTAAAAGCAAGGCGTTGGAGAGGGTTAGGGATATATTTGTTTTTCAATGTCTGACGGGTCTCAGATACGGTGAATTAAAGCTTATTAATGAAAGAACTATTGTGAATAATGCGTTAGTTATTCAAGAGGAGAAAGATGTAACTAAAGAAACTCGAGAGGTGCCATTATTTGAGATTTCTAACTATATCTTAAAAAAATATAATTATAACCTTCCGTTGTTGAGCAATCAAAAACAGAATCAATTTATAAAAAAAGTCTTTGAAGATGCGGAGTTTACATTTGATGTGGAATATAGTAGAACAAAAAATAAAGAGCAAGAAATTAAGCATGAGGCTTTCAATAAACGTATTTCCACCCATACCGCTCGGAGAACTTTTGTGACAATAATGAAGAAAAAAGGAATAGCTGATAAAACTATTATGAATATGACTGGACATCGAGATTTAAAAACCTTCAACACCTACTACAAAGTTGATAATATAGCGAAAATAGATGCGGTTAATTTGGCATTCGGAGATATGGAATTACCTAAACTGAAAAAGGCCTAATTAAATGAAGAATCAATATAAGTTTTTAGGAATTTTAAGAGGGAGAAATTTCAACTTTATTAATAATCAATTGATTGAAGACTTAATAAAAAATGAAGTAATTTTTGAAGATCATTTAGATTATGGTGAGCCTGACAGTTGTCCAATGCATTTGTGCGCATTTATCTATTTTAATAATAAAGTGTTTCAGCTTAATGAGGTAGTTCTTGAAGAAATCTATTCTATATTAAAATACTACGTTGAGAAAGAAGCCGATTTTCAATATGGGTTACAACCGATTTTTTACAAATTAAATTCCATAATCGATAAGGACAAAAAAATTAAATATCTAAAAAAAACTTATGAGAAAATTTACCCTAAGGATTGGCAAACCTATTCAATGTATTTAGGGAGTGGTTCAAACGGCATTAAATCATGGAAAGAATGGACCTTCCTTAGCATAGAAGAATCCCCCAACTTGCTTAAACACTTTCTAACCTTGCCAGAACTTTCCGTTCCTTTTGAAACTACCGAAGAGGCACTGTCTCTTATTGAATCTCTTCATGTTTGCTATCATTTTATGAATGTGGCCAACGAAAACAGGGAAAATTTGGATTTAGATGGTTTTTTTAATTTGTTAGAGGAATGGAAGACTCTTTTTGAAAAGGAAAATCAATTACAAACTATTTTGAATAAAATTCATGAATTGGAAGCTGATTCTAACATAGCTAAAAATAAATTACATGCCACTATAAAGCCTAAAAGAAACATTCCGGATGTAAGTTTAGAAGTTCCAATTTCACTTCAGACCATATTTGATAATGATAAACTATATGCTACAACAATTGAAAAATTCATAAAAGAAGAACTTTTTCAGGTGAATGGAAATCGGTATAAACTTTTAAAACCAAAAGGTGAAAATAATTTATCGGATATTAGATGGGCTTGCGCTGTAGGAATGAAATTAAAAGAAAATAATTACTTTAAATTTGGCACAGAAGATATAGATGTCGTGAGGGCGTTGAATTATGATTTAGGTTTGAGTTTAACTAAGCAAAACTACAATTCTCTATTAAAAGTTAGGGATAATACCAAAACACAAGACTATTTTTCTCCGCTATTTTTCATTAATTAGTATCATTTATGTTTGACTTGTTTGACTGGTCAAAGTAGTAAAACTAAATCTTTTATCTAAATTATATTATTACGGTATCGTTTAACAAAACCATATCGTATGACTCATGTAATCCAACTTCAAAATATTTCTAAAGCCGAACTCTTCGAGCATTTAGAAGACATAATTGACAGAAAATTATCGGTTCTGGCCAACACTGATGAAAACGAAAAACTATCCATAAAAGGAGTTTCAGAAGAATTAGGTGTTGCTGAGTTAACAGTCCATAACTACATAAAAAAAGGATTGATTCCAGCTGTGAAAATCGGTCGTCGAGTTTTTATTAGACGCGTAGATTTAGATAACTCCTTAAAAGAAGTCAAATCCCTAAAATATAAACGCTAAAAACAACAAACCCTATAGCATCACCATAATGCTATAGGGTTTTTAATATTGTTTGAGTTTTAACACCAACACCAAACACATGCAAGTTACTATAAAGCAAAACTACATACAACTAATCAACCATTTTTGGCAAATTAATATGACCGAAGGTTTTAGTTCGTTAGAAATTTCCTTGTACTTCTATTTGTTACATGTGAATAATTCATGCTACTGGAAGCGTAATTTTAGTCACAACAATAAAAAAATAGAGGCTGTTCTTCAAATTTCTTTCAAAACTCTACAAAAAGGAAGGGATACTCTAAAGAGGAAAGGTTTAATCGATTTCAAGACAACCAATGGATCTCCCAACGTCGATTATTCTATTCTGACCTTGTCCAAATTTCCAAAGGTTAGTGACAAGGTTAAGGGGAGTGTTAGGGACCAGGGTAGGGATGAGATAAATAAAGAAAAAGAAAAACTAAACAACAACTCAGTTGTTGGTGATTTTTCAATGTATAAAAACGAATTCATAAAATCCGAAAACTCTGATTTAGTTAACGCTTACTATGAAGATTTCAAGTTGAAAAAAGGCGCACTCGCAAAACTTGTAGATGCATTTATAAACTCCCGTAAAATGACGAACATAGAACCTCATAAGAATTTTGATGGCTTTCTTAAGCATTTTCACAATTGGATGAATGTTCAAGCAAAAAAAAACAAGCTAACTGATCATATTAAGTTTTCGATCAAAAGCCCTGACTCATTATGACAATAAATAAGGCCATTAAAAAAATTCTGTGGAGAGTTACCGGGAATGGGTGGACAGCTACTGAAGATGATATCACTGCTATTAACTCGATTATTGATTATATAAACATGGAGAATGCATCACATACTTTAAATAATGAATTGGAATTTAAACTCTATGTTATTTCATTCATGGACAGCTTGATAATTCAAAATACATCTGTTTTTGATCCTATTCATCAAAAGGAATTCCATAAGCGAATTGGTCGTTCTAAAGAGTGCATTATAGACGATTTAAGAAAACTCTTAAATAACATTGCGCAAAATCAAATTATAGCCGATCGTGACATTTCAACTGAACATCCAATGACGGTGTCAGATGAAATAAATAAAAAGGATTTGATAAAGCTAAATGACGCAATAAAAAATCCCATAGAAAAAGCGATGTTGTTTGGCGATGTTTGGAGTTTTAAAAAAGTAATAATTAATATGACAAATATGTATAATCAATTTAAAGAAGACTATTATGATTGAAAAACTAAAATTTGAAGACATTGAAAGTGGTGGTAATAAAGCCATTGATTTTAAAAAACTACATGACACGTGCTTGGTTGATATCAAAGCCAAATTGAAAGACCCTCCAGTTGCATTAAGTATTGGAGAATATGCTTATAAAGGACGAAATTATCCAATCCCGTTTGGAACCTACGGTAACTTTTCATGCTTAGTGGGCGCTTCGAAATCAATGAAAACTTTTTTAAAATCAGCTCTTGTTGCGGGTTATATCGGAGGAAGGAGTAATTACTATTTTCCGAATTTAAAGGGACACGATACTGATGGAAAATACATATTGGATATTGACACAGAACAATCGACTTTCCATACGCAAAGAGTTGCAAAAAGAGTTTGTGAAATGGTAGGTTCTGAATTTGAATACTATAAACCTTTCGCCTTACGTGAGGAAAACGCTTCTATAAGATTCCAATTTATTGAATGGTGCATAATGGAAAGTGAGTATAAGGATAATTTAGGATTGGTTGTTATTGATGGAGCAGCTGACATTCTTGATACTGTTAATGATCTTGATGTTTCAAATAAAATAGTACAAGGAATGATGAAATGGACATCAAAATCAAACGCCCATTTATGTACTATTCTTCATAGAAACCACAATAGCGATAAGCCTACAGGGCATCTAGGAAGTACAATAATGAAAAAGGCTGAAACAGTAGCCTTTGTAACTAAGGATGAAAATGAAGTTTCCGTTACTGCAAATTATACGAGAGATTTTCCTTTCGAGGAATTTAAGTTCAAACTTAATGATGATTTCTTGCCAATGGAAATTACGGATCAATTCTAAATTAATAATGGAGTGGCGTAAACTTTGGATAATTAGACGACGTTACGCCATTTATATTATTTAATTATTTAAAGTCTTTGTTTATCATGGATTTCTCTATGTAGGAAAAAAAGCGTAACAACTAATCCACGCCACAAACCACGCCCAGGCAAACTGTACACACGCCTACAAAATAATTACCCAATACATCGAACATTTTAATCCACTTCACGCATTCTACACGTTTTTACGCCATAGAATTGCACCTATGTAATAGTATTGCGTGACGTTTTGTTGCGCAATTCACAATGGCGTACTTAGTTAAATCTTTGTTTTAGTGGGGAATAGGTATGTGTTAATAAAAAAGCGTGATGCAAAACTCACGCTCTTTTATTTATCAAATTATGCAAATTCATTAGCAACCCATTCAACTTAAAATCATTTTGAAATTTTAGTAAGCACTACCTTTATCTCACAGAGATTTATATCTTTATCAAATTAGATATCTTTATGCAATTATATATAAATGGCGCAAGTATTACCTAAAATGCTAAACCACGTCATCTACCGTAATGACGCAACCACAACTATAAACTAATCAATGAGCGAAGAACAAAAAAAACTACTCGAAACACAACTATGGAATATTGCCAACGAACTACGTGGCAAAATGGATGCCGATGAGTTTAGAGATTATATACTCGGATTTATTTTTTACAAATACCTTTCTGAAAAACAATACCTATATGCCAATCAGTTATTGGAAACTGAAAAGATAAAAGACTATCATAAGCTTACCAATGCCGAAGATTTGGCAGTTATTAGAGAAGAGTCTTTAATTAAGTTAGGCTACTATTTAGACCCAAACGAATTATTTAGTTTCATTGCGAATAAAGGGAATGCCAATACCGAAGATGAAAGCAACTTTATATTGGAAGATTTGCAAGCCATCCTAAATGGTATTGAGCAAAGTACAATGGGTACAGATAGCGAAGAGGATTTCAATCAGCTTTTTGAAGATTTAGACCTTAACAGTACCAAATTAGGTAGAACCACCGAAGCCAGAAACACCTTAATATCAAAAGTATTATCACATTTAGATAAAATTGATTTTGCGTTAGATGATATTGATGCCGATGTATTGGGTGATGCCTACGAATATTTAATAGGTCAATTTGCAAGTGGCGCAGGGAAGAAGGCAGGAGAGTTTTATACCCCACAACAGGTCTCCAAAATATTGGCCAAAATTGTAACCACGGGAAAAAAACGACTTAAAAACGTTTATGACCCTACATGTGGTAGTGGCTCATTATTATTACGTGTTGCCAGAGAAGTTGAAGTAGATGATTTTTTTGGTCAGGAATTAAACCGCACCACCTATAACTTGGCACGAATGAACATGATTTTGCACGATGTGCATTACCGTCATTTTGATATTAGGCAAGAAGATACTTTAGAGCATCCGCAACATTTAGATATGAAGTTTGAGGCAGTTGTTGCCAATCCACCATTTTCTGCCAAATGGAAAGGAAAAGACAACCCATTAAACGAAAGTGATGAACGTTTTAGTCAATACGGACGATTGGCACCTACCAGTAAAGCCGATTTTGCATTTGTGCAGCACATGGTCTATCAATTGGCAGATAATGGCACTATGGCTTGCGTGTTGCCACATGGTGTGTTATTTAGGGGTGGTGCTGAAGGCACCATACGTAAATATTTGATTGAAAACCTGAATTATTTAGATGCGGTTATTGGGTTGCCTTCAAACATTTTTTTTGGAACCAGTATTCCTACCTCTATTTTGGTATTAAGTAAATGTCGCGTCAACGATGCTGATATTTTATTTATTGATGCCTCTAATGAATTTGAAAAAGACGGTAATAAAAACAAACTGACCGAGGAAAATATCAATAAGATTGTCAACACCTATAGAGACCGAAAAACAGTTGACAAGTTTAGTTATGTCGCTACATTAGAGGAAATAAAGGAAAACGATTATAACTTAAACATCCCTCGTTATGTGGATACATTTGAAGAAGAAGAGCCAGTAGATTTAAATGCTATTTCCTCTGCTTTACAAAATTTAGAAAAAGACATAACTGAAACCGATTCAAACATTGCAGATTTTTGTAAACAATTGAATATTAAAACACCGTTTTAAGATGAAGGAATTATATCGAGTGCCAAGATTAAGGTTCCCGGAGTTTGAGGGAAATTGGAAAGAACAGCGGTTAAAAAGCCTTTTTAGTGTGTTTAGAAGTGGAAACTCTATTACCTCTAATTCTATATATGAAACAGGAAAATATCCCGTTTACGGTGGTAATGGGCTAAGAGGCTATACGGATAATTATACACATAGTGGTTTCTATTTGTTAGTTGGTCGTCAAGGTGCTTTGTGTGGAAATATTAATCGATCAGTTGGAAAAGCTTTTATTTCTGAACACGCAATTGCAGGGAAAGCAGACAAAAATTCAGATACAGAGTGGCTTGCCCAAAAATTAGATTATTTAAATCTTAATCGTTTATCAGAATCTTCAGCGCAACCAGGTCTTTCAGTAACAAAACTCCTTCGCTTAAAGTTAACCGTACCACAATTATCAGAACAACAAAAAATAGCCAGCTTCTTATCTTCCGTAGATAAAAAGATAGATCAATTACAACAAAAGAAAAGTCTTTTAGAGCAATATAAAAAAGGCGTGATGCAACAATTGTTTTCGCAAGAATTACGATTTAAAGATGAAAATGGTGATAACTATCCTATATGGGAGAAGAAGAAATATAAGGAAATATATACATTTTACTCAACCAATTCACTTTCAAGAGATAAATTGAATTATGAAAATGGTGAAGTTCAAAACATACATTATGGTGATATTCATACAAAATTCTCCACCTTATTCGATATAGAAAAAGAATTAGTACCGTTTGTAAATTATGATGTTAACATAGACAACATAAAAACAGATAATTATTTAAAAAAGGGCGATTTATTGATTGCTGATGCTTCCGAAGATTATAAAGATATAGGTAAGACTATTGAAGTGGTTAATTTAGCTAACAAAAAAGTAATTTCGGGTTTGCATACTTTTCACGCAAGACCAAATAAGTTTAAAATGGCTGTTGGTTTTGCTGGCTTTATGCTTCAAACTTGGTATGTTAGAAAGCAAGTAATGAAGATCGCTCAGGGAACAAAAGTTCTTGGACTCGCAACGGGTAGGTTAGGTGAAATTAAACTTAATATTCCGTGTATAGAAGAACAAACCAAAATCGCCAACTTTCTAAGTGCCATAGATAAAAAAATAGAATCTGTAAACGCTCAAATAGAAACAACGCAAGAGTTTAAAAAAGGCTTGTTGCAACAAATGTTTGTTTAATATTTTTAAAAATAATTTATAATTGTCATTTTATGTATCGAATAAATAGTGATAAAAAAAATATCATAAAACTTGAGAAGTGCTTATTCTCTGAATTGAAAATTAGGGAGCGTGAACATCTTCAAGAATGGATAGCTAAAAACCCTGAAATCCTTGGTGAGGAATTACTAATTATTCAAAAAGAATTCGATGGTTTTAACGAAACTTCTGAACGGCTTGATCTTTTGGCCTTAGATAAAGCAGGCGGTGTGGTTGTGATTGAAAATAAGCTCGATGACACTGGTAGAAATGTCATTTGGCAAGCGTTAAAATACGTTTCATATTGCTCTACACTAACCACAAAACAAATTATAAAGATTTATCAAGTGTATTTGGATTCTCAGGGATTTATTGAAGATGCCCAGGAGAACATCTTGGAGTTTTTGGATGTGGAAGAGGAGACGCTTCTACTTAACAGAAATGATCAGCGTATCATCTTTGTGGCTAATAATTACAGAAAAGAGGTAACAAGTACGGCGCTTTGGTTATTGCAACACAATATATTGTTGCAATGTTTTAGAGCAATTCCTTACAGAATGGGCGAAGAGATGTTTTTACAGATGGAGCAAATTATTCCACTTCCAGAAACTAAAGAATATATGATTAATGCCATGGAGAAGGAAATGGAGGAAAAATCAAAAAGTAAAACAGTAGCAGAATCAGAAGCAACTTTAGTTCAATTTTGGACGAAATTAAAAGTTAGTCTAACCAAAAATGGAGTTGATTTACTTGATAACGTTTCAGCTAAACCCTATTACAATATCGGTTCTTCTAGAGGACGAGGTACATTCGCTTTTTGTATAGGTCGAAAAGGATATAGAGTTGAATTATATTTTCCACAAGATTCAGAAAAAGAACTTATTGACGCTATGCATCAATACAAGGATGAGATTGATACAAAATTCACATTGGGCAGTATAGAATGGGAACGATTAGAAGGGAAGAAAGCTTCGCGAATTAAGTTTGAAAGGAAAGCCGGAGAAATTACTGGAAACGAAAATAGTTGGGCAGATAAAGAATATGACATGTTTATTGATTGGTATACGCATGCAATGAAAGAGTTTTACGATGTTCTCATGCCAATATTAGCGAAAGTGAATAATCAATTTTAATGAAACTTTAGCCTACTCACTTATTTAAAGATTAAATGACCACACAACCAGAATACGCTTTAGAAGAAAACCTAATAAATCAATTAGAGGAAATAGGCTATAAAAAAATTGTCATAAAAGATGAGCATGACCTTATTGCCAATCTGAAAAGTCAACTCGAAAAACATAACAAAGCAACCTATTCTGAAAATGAGTTTAAGCAAATCCTCAACGATCTTTCTAAAGGCAATGTCTACGAAAAAGCCAAAATATTAAGAGATCGAATCGCCTATACTAAAGATGATGATACTACAGGTTATGTAGAGCTTATCAACCAAATTCATTGGTGTAAAAACCAATACCAAGTGACGCATCAAATCTCTATGGAAGGATCGTATAAAAACCGTTACGATGTGACCATTTTGATTAACGGATTGCCTTTGGTCCAGATTGAGCTAAAAAAGCGTGGTTTGGAAATGAAAGAAGCATTCAACCAGATCAATCGTTATGAAAGACATTCCTTCACCGCAGGTAAAGGCTTATTTCAGTTTGTGCAATTATTTGTAATCAGCAATGGCGTCAATACCAAATACTTTGCGAATAATCCTGTAAAGGCCAGATCCTTTAAACAAACTTTCTTTTGGGCAGATGTTGAAAATAATATCATCACTCAGCTAAGCGAATTTGCAAACATCTTTTTAGAGCCATGTCATTTATCTAAAATGATTACTAAATATATCGTTTTAAACACCAATAATATCTTGATGGTTTTAAGACCCTATCAATATTATGCTACGGAAGCTATTGTTGAACGTGTCAAAAATGGTAATAAATTTGGTTATATATGGCACACTACGGGTTCTGGTAAAACATTGACCTCATTTAAAGCGGCTCAAATACTTACCAATCTGGAAGCTGTGCATAAAGTTGTTTTTGTGGTTGACAGAAAAGATTTGGATTACCAAACCATTAAGGAGTTCAATAGTTTTAGTGAAGGGAGTATTGACGCCACAAATAACACTAAGGCTTTAGTAAAACAATTATCAGATGACACCAAACTTATTGTAACCACTATTCAGAAATTAAATACAGCCATTTTAAAGCCAAAACACATGGCGAAAATGGATCCTTTAAAAAAGAAGAAAATTGTTTTCATTTTTGATGAATGCCATCGAAGCCAATTTGGAGATACGCATAACAGAATAAAATCTTTCTTTGATAAATCGCAGATGTTTGGTTTTACAGGAACACCAATTTTCGCAGATAATTCGGTTAAAAATGCTTTAGGAAAACGAACTACTAAAGACTTGTTTGAAGATTGTTTACATAAGTACGTCATTACGGATGCCATTCGAGATCGGAACGTATTGAAGTTTTCTATTGAGTATATGAATACGGTTAAACTTAAAGAAGATGTTGTAGATATTAAGGTTGAAGATATCAATACAGCAGAAGTTTTAGAGGCGCCTCAACGTTTAGAAAATAATGTGAACTACATTATTAATCATCACGACCGCAAAACACATGGCAGAAAGTTTACGGCCATCTTTTGCGTTCAGAATGTCAATACTTTAATCAAATATTACGAACTGTTTAAAGTCAAGAAAGAAGCTGGTTTGCACGATTTAAATGTGGCCACCATATTTTCTTATCAAGCAAATTCGCCAGATGAAGATGCCAATGGCTTTATTCCAGATGAAGAGTTTTTGGATTTGGCAGCAGAGCCAGAATCCCTTTATGAAACCCAACATAGAAGAGATAAGTTAGAAGCGTTTATTGCCGACTATAATGGCATGTTTCAGATGAATTACTCTACCAATGACTTCTATGGATACTATAAGGACATTGGCCAACGGGTTAAGAACAAACAGGTAGATGTGCTTTTAGTAGTCAATATGTTTTTGACTGGATTTGACAGCAAGTTGCTCAATACTATTTACGTGGATAAAAATTTGAAGTATCATGGTTTGATACAAGCATATTCACGAACAAACAGAATACTGGACGAAGTCAAATCACAAGGCAACGTAGTTTGTTTCAGAAACCTTAAAGAGGCCACAGATGAAGCGATAACCCTTTTCTCGAACAAGGATGCCATTGAAGAAATCATAATTCAGCCCTATGAGGATTATATAGAAACCTTTAATGATGCCGTTGAGCGTGTATTAGCTGTTGCGCCCACTTTTGAAAGTGTAAATGATTTAGTTTCAGAAAAAGAGGAACTGGAATTCGTCAAAGCATTTCGTGACTTAATGAGAGTCAAGAATGTGTTAAGCACTTTTACAGAATTTAGTTTTGAAGATTTGGGCATGGATGCGCAGACTTTCGAGAATTATAAAAGCAAGTACCTTGATCTCTATGATGCCATTAAATCTGAGACTCAAAAAGAAAAAGTATCTATTCTCAATGATATCGATTTTGAATTGGAGTTAATAAGACGGGATGAAATAAACGTTTTATACATCTTGACCTTGCTTGCCAAACTTTATGAGTCCCAACCGAAAGAGCAGGAGAAGCAACGTAAAGCAATTTCTGATATGTTAGCATCAGAAACTCAGCTGCGAAGTAAGAAAGCCTTGATCGAAAAATTCATTGAAGAAAACCTGCCATTAATAGGAGGTTCAGAACAAGTAAACGATGCGTTTGATTCCTTCTGGACACTTGAGAAGAAGAAAGCAATTGAAAACATTTCCAAAGACGAAAACTTAGATTTTAATAAGTTGGTGGATGTGGTCAGTAATTATCTGTTTACAGAAAAAGAACCCCTACGTGATGAAGTCATAGCCGTCATGAACGAAAGACCAAGCTTAAGAAACAGAGCGAGTATCTCAGAACGAGTGCTGAACAAAGTCAAGGATTTTGTGGAAACGTTTATTAATGGGATGGGGTAGGAGCATGTTTTTGAAATATGCTTGCCATTTATTGTGAATCAATTTTTGGTTCTGATTATTGTTTTCTAAAACTTGAATTATGAAAAATGCACTTAAAGAATTATTAAATAAAATTGATGAATTAGAAACACAATTAAGAATTCTACAGATTTTAGAAAGCATTAATAATACTCAGGTTATCGAGCCAATTAAACCAAAAAGAAACTATCCCGTCTTGACGAACTTAATAGTTTTCAAAAATAATTTATTTTGTATTTTCTTAGTAAGAACGAAATAAAAAAGAATTTAATTTAGTGGTAACACCCAATAAAAATTGAGTTTTAACTGATCTGAAAAGCAAAGATGCTTCTGTGTTTGATGGTTTGATGGAAGTTCCATATTCCCAAAATAACTTTGGATTTTCTCTTCAATTTCTTTTATAATGCCTGAGTTTGGGTTTTCTCGATGGAGATTCCCATATAGTTTTTCAAAATTGTTTTCTCTTAATTCTTCAGGTATCTGTTTAATGATATTTTCTAAACTTAATAATTCAGAAAAATTATCCATTGATGGTAGTCTTTTACCGCTTTTTTCTCCATTTCTATAGGTGGAAGCAATACTAGCACCTGCACCTAATATAACTACATGTCCACCACCACCAAATACTTGATTAATACCTTCTTCTTTTGTCATACTTACAGAGTTTGGTTTAAATGAGATCTAACGTTTATATGAAAAGTATGGGATTTCTTGCAATTACTTTTCAGGTTATAACTATTGTTATTTTTTGTGCCGAAATATAGGGTTGGCACTTAAGTCCTTATTTTTTATATACGGCTTACCTGCTGTATTTTATATTTGTTTAATTTAGTGAAAATTTTCTATTATGCGAGAATTGATAAAATTTTTAAAAACCGAAACATTTAAAATTTCATAAGCATTTAATGATGTTGTGAAGGATTGGTTTAAAGAGGAAATGTTGGAAAATAAATCCTCTCCCCCCTTTATCCTTTTTATATAGATAATTTAGACGTTCTAAACATTTAATCTTCGATGTAGATATTAACGATTTGATTTTCTTTGAATTTTAATTCGTATGTACGCCAAGGGAATTTTATTCACAATGTAGTATAATTGTTGTTTTCTGTTCTAAGTGCGTTGAATTCTTCTTGTGTCATTCTGTTTTTTTATTGCCTAAATCTGCAAAATACTTTGTATTTCTGTATTTATGCATGGGTAAGCAAGCACATCATTGTAAAGCCCAAAGATTACGAGAGTGCATAGATGTAGATACGGCTGGGATCGAGAGAAACCACGCCTCTGGCGTGGCAGGAAAGATGCCATTACCTGGGGAGATCTCTATAACCACGAGTTGGTATAATAGAGAAGTCAGCACCTGCCCGACTGAGTCATTCAGGCGGGGAGGTCAAGGTACCTAAAAGGAACGAGATGCAGAAAACTGCATAGGTCTTGCAATTGGGAAAGGACTGAACGCTATCCTTTCGAAAATTAAATAAGTAACAGAAATATCTGTAGCCTTATCATAAACTACGAAATAGTTCCAATTGGTGTAAAAAGAGCGATTGGGAAGATGGTTTGCGAACCGCGTATACGAGACCCGTATCCCGAAAGCTTTCGGGAGTGGTGTGAAGAGTGCATTCCGTCATTTGATGGCGGAGCCAACCACTCGATTATATGCAGGTTTTTGTTCGGAGTTTTCTTTATCTGTTCTGCGTTCCACTTTGTTTTATTTTGTTAAATTAGTGAAAATATTATTCTATGTTGTCAAAAGAACATCTTGATTTTTGCAAGGAAGTTAAAAACCTTTGTCTTGAAAACGACGGCTCTAAATCTATATTGATTAGTTGTAGTGAAGACGAGCCAAAGTCAGTTATGTCTTCATACCCTATTCCAAACTATGAGGTTGTTATAGACATATTCAAAAAAATATATGGTAAAAACTACGATGAATCAGAAGAAGATAAGGCAGAGCAGTATAAAGACTGCATAAATATATTCTTTCATTTGGTTATATCGTGAATTTGAAATGTATTTCTTCCGCTTCTTTTGCTTTTAAAATCTGTTCATAGAGTTTATGCTCTTTGTTCAGCTTTTTAAGGTTTACATTCAGAGCGTTAACGATTATTTCTACTTTTGCATCGTAGTAGCCTACACCTAAATCCTCCATGTACTCTTTTTAATGGGCGTTGGTTAAAAATTGCGTACATCCATATTGCAGTTGGTTCTGTTTTTAACATTTTTTTATTTTTGTTGCGGAAATCCGAAAATTAATTCGTATTTCTGTATGTATATTTTTTAAAGGGTATTTATGGTAGTCAATTATACAAAATTCAAATTCACGGAAGGTTTTAGTTTCAAACCTATCGAAACTGCCACAATGGAACGGTTGGATAATTCTTTTAAGGTGAGTATTTATCCTTATTACAATTATTCGGGCATATATTATGTAGAATCCGTAAAAAGAAAAATATTTGGAACTGTCATCTTTAGGACAATGAAGTCCGATGAAGAAAATTCTGATTTGGATTTATTAAATTCTTTCAACGAGTACTTCATTTCCATATCTCCCGACGGAAGTAGGGTTTCAATTTATAAAAAAAGTTTAGAAGGTATCATGCTAAAATTTTAATCTATGTTTTTCAAAAAAAAACCTCCGCAAAAATCGCTTGAAAATGATTTGATAAAAATGTTTGATGATTGCATTAAGATAGCTCTAAAAGATTCTCCGAATTCCTTCTTGGATGGGTATATAATTGCGGCTTCTATTGAGGAATCTAAAAAAACTGCATTAAATAATGATTTAGAACTCCACATTCATTACAATCTTGATATTTCAGAGATTAAGGATATCATAAATCGTGTTCATAAAAGAGCATTGAGTATTTATCTTAAATAGTTTATTATGTCAGAATTAGAAAATCAACTGAGTTTTAATCTCTTAATGATTGGCGTCAAATTAAACGCTTTAAAAGAGGTTTTATCGGACAAACAGTTAGAAGCTTATAATAATTACATCATAAATAAAGTAAAGTTGTTGGAATCTGATATTAGGAAATTATGATCTCCCGAACAAGCTGACGAAGTACTTCGAGGTTTTCTGGGGTAGGTTCTACCTTATTTATTAAAGCTTCTAACTTTTCAAATGGGTTTGCATTTTTTTGTTCCATTTCATTTTTATTTTTGTGTGTTTCCGAAGTTTATTTTGTATTTCTGTTATTGTTTTTATCTAAAATCAACTGTTTATGAAAAATATATTTATTCTGTTCTTAACAATTGCGTTTTTCTCATGCTCTTCCAACGACGATAATTCTTCAAATGATAACAATTTAATAAATCCTCCAAATTGGATTCAAGGTACTTGGCTTTTAGAAACGTCTCCAATTACGAGCGGTTTTAGATTCACTTCCAATGATTTCTGTTTAATTTCGTCTACTTCCGAAATTTGTAATAAGGAAACGCTTAAACTCTACCAAGGTTCACAGGTAATCACCAATGTTAAAGAGAAAATATCGAGCGGTAATTATGAACTTTCTATTACTATTGGTTCCTCAATTCAGACTTATAGGTTCGAAAAAGTATCCTCTACTGAAATCCGTTGGCTTGACATTGGTGTCAACGCAATCTATACAAAACAATAATTATGAGCCTAAAAAGTACAGATAGGAACGAAAGGATATATTATTTCTCCGAAAATCCACCTGAAAATGAATACCCAAATAAAGAGTCTTTCTATTTTAGAATAGTTGGTTATGAAATTGACGACAAATCAAATGTCATTCAGTTTGTTATTATCAGGATTTTAAGTTTCTATTTGGGAGATAATTTGGGAGAAAAGGATTTTAAATTTTCTTCCCCATATATTCCTTTGAGCTTGGAAAATGCTGTTCGGGCTTCGGAAAAGTTAAAGTAGCTCCATCTGGGGATACAGAGAAATCCGCTTTAAGTCCGTTTTGACGGTCTTCCATCATAATTGATCTAAGTATTTCGTTTTATCGTTCTTTAGAACACTCTCTAAATTGTTCAATGTCAAATTCCATTTCTATTAGTTTTTTTAGAAACGTTCTATGCTTTGTTGGACTTGCATATAACTTATATATACTATCACAGAACATATCCATTATAAGTTCATTTGAATAGGTAACAGTAGTTGTAAGTGTTTTTTTTGCTTAACAAGGTATGGTATTTAATAATATTGAACAACTGTAAGTATTTCTTCATAGAAGAATATTAACACTCCTGGTGGAGGAAAAAGGAATTTGATGTAATTATGTGAATTCATTGTTAGAATTGGAAGTCAACTTGTTCACATAAGAAGTTACAATTTACACTAAAAAGGACCTCCAAATTGTCAACTAAATTGTCAACTACAAAAAGAAACCCTTGAATACACTGGATATTCAAGGGTTTTTAGTGGAGTCGGAGACAACGACCATATCTTTAACTTCCTAGTGTCTATGAGCCTTTCCAAAGGGTCTCTTTTTAAAGGTCACCGAATTGGTCTCGATTTAACAAATTTTAACGTTTGAGGTGTAAAAAGAAGACTAATGGAGTTTAAAAATAATTACCTCATAAAGCTGAATTCTACGTATCCGAGAGACTGCACTACAGAATTTATCCCATCAGGAGTTCTTCTAGTTATTTGTATGATGTGGTCAGGTATTCGTTCTAGGGTTTTCTGTAGCCATTCTTTAGGGTTGATTTTATTTAATTTTAAATAATCCGAAGAAGAAATAAAGCATAGATCCATCCTCTGCTGCCATGTGCTATCTGTGAAAGAAGTAGGTCTTTTTTCCAATGGACATAGACTTGATTGCTTTTCAATCGCATATAAATAATAACTAATTTCAAAGAATCAATTTTCTGTTTAACATTACCTTATGTCTATAAATGGTGAAATGTACACTTAATTACTCAACACTAATTTGTGACTATGGAAACGAGTTTATTATTTTGTTTGACTCAATGTGGATAGAACACTGTACCTGTTATTGAGGTTTTATCTGATAGGAAGTGTTCCATGCCCAAATTGCTGTTCGAGTTTTTATCCGTACGATCAAAAACACGTTTTTCAATGACTAATGGAATCATGACATTGTTAATCAAATATTGATTTTTGAAAAAATGCTTTCCTTGGCGATTCTCAATAGCGGTAACTTTTAGTATTAAAAATATGGAATTTGTTTGTTCTGTGATTGATGTTTCCAGTTGCGCTACTGCTCGTAGGATATCCAATATTGGTTTGTAAAGAGCCGTTTAGACCTAGTGTTTTTTCTTTACGCAAAATAATATTTATAATTCCGACTGTGCCTTCGGCATCGTAACGAGCTGATGACGATGTTGTAACTTCAACGCGTTAAAGGGCTTCGCGGAGCTCCTGGCATTCTTGAAGAATACCAAACGTTACATGAGTTATTTGCAAAGTCCTCATTTGTCAATGAATAATTAAAGGTGGTATGGCAAACCATAAATGTTGAGCACGCTTGTCATTATTGTGTGCCAGCTCATACAGGAATTGCTAAAATGATGCATGTAGATGATGCCATCACGGAAGCACTGCGTAACGAAACACCACTCGAAAACCCGAAATTAGAAGCATTGCGTACGATGACTTTAACGATTGTTAGAAATCGTGGACATGTCACAAAAGACGATTTGGATTCATTTTACGACGCTGGTTATTCGGAAAGACAAGTTTTGGAAATCATCTTAGGAATATCTCAAAAAACGATCAGTAATTATGTCAACCATATTGCAAACACTCCAGTAGATGCAGGCTTCAAAAAATTTGCTTGGTCAAAAGAACATGTAGATTCATAATGACCACAGTTTGATTGATAGCTTTAAACCTTCCGTTACTTCGGAAGGTTTATATAAAAAAGCTTAAAATTACCTTGTAACCTGAGTTCGATTGATAATATTTGATTTTTTTGTATAAAAAAAGATAGATTTTTAGTAAATTAAAGTGTTGAAATTCAATTTGTTAATCTAAAAACCTATCCATGATAATCTATTCTAAAGTTACTGAAATTTTTTGTATCGTCGATGAATTTTGCAGGGAATATTCCGAAGTGGTCGACAAATCCCTTATCGGCAACAAGCCCAAACGCCCTCCCGTTATGTCCCAGAGCGAGATAATAACGATAGCGGTTATTTTCCAGTTGAGCGGTTTCAGGTGTTTCAAGCACTTTTATCTTTTCTACGTGAAGACCCATATGAAA
>NZ_JALKAU010000065.1:0-4342 GCF_023015735.1 Gelidibacter sp. F63206 | reverse complement strand
TATCCAGGAGTTCCTATCAAAGAAGGAAGGAGACCAGTTTTAAAAGCTGGAGGAAAAGAATTAAATGCAGAAGGAATGTACATTATGCCTGGTTTTGTAGATAGCCATGCGCACATTGGAGGCAAATCTCAAGGAACACCGGCAGAATACGTCTATAAATTATGGATGGGCCATGGCATTACCACGATTGTGGATCCAAGTAGTGGGAATGGTATTGCTTGGACTCTGGAAGAAAAAATGAGAAGTGAAAAAAATGAAATAACCGCACCAAGAATAAAAGCCTATACGTCATTTGGACAGAATAGCAAAAGCCCTATTGCTACCGATCAGCAGGCAAGGGAATGGGTGCGGAACAATGCCAAACTTGGAGCCGATGGCATCAAATTCTTTGGAGCGACACCCGTAGTGATGGCTGCGGCGTTGGATGAAAACAAGAAATTAGGGTTACGCTCAAAAATGCATCATTCACAAACCTATGTGGGGAGTTGGAATGTGTTGCATAGTGCAAGGTCAGGACTAACTTCTATGGAGCATTGGTATGGTTTGCCCGAGGCGCTATTTGATGATAGAACCGTTCAAGACTATTCATTGGAATATAATTATCAAAATGAGCAGGATCGTTTTGGAGAAGCTGGGCAGTTGTGGAAACAAGCAGCAGCACCTAATAGCAAAAAATATAACGATGTTATGGATGAGCTCCTGGCTCTTGATTTTACTTTGACACCCACCTTTGTTATTTATGAAGCCAATAGAGATTTAGCCCGGGCACGTCTAGCCGAATACCATCAAGAATTTACGCTTCCAAGCTTATGGGATTTTTATGCCCCTAGCCGCGAGTCTCATGGTTCGTATTGGCTTAATTGGGGAACTGAACAAGAGATCGAGTGGAAGGCCAATTATAAACTTTGGATGAATTTTGTCAATGATTATAAAAATAGGGGTGGAAGAGTAACAGTAGGTACTGATGCAGGGTTTATTTACGAACTCTATGGCTTTTCATATCCTCGTGAAATGGAACTTTTACGTGAAGCAGGATTTCATCCATTGGAGGTCATAAAAGCAGCGACTTTAAATGGTGCAGAAGCATTGGGTATGGAAAATGACATTGGATCTATTGAAGTAGGTAAATTGGCAGATTTTGTCATTGTAGAAGAAAATCCATTGGAAAATTTTCAAACGCTTTATGGAACAGGTGCTATTAGAATAACTGAAAATAATGAGGTCGTTCGAGTGGGAGGCGTAAAATACACCATTAAGGACGGCATTATTTATGATGCCAAGAAACTATTGTCTGATGTCAAGGAAATGGTCAGAAAGGACAAAGAAAGTAAAGGCTATAAAATAACTCAACCGGGAATTCCTATGAATTAGAAGTGGTGATAGTTTATATCAAACTATTTAATTATATAATCCCATGCCATGGAAGAAGTGATTAATTTGGACAACACAAAGATTGCTTTTGCTAATAAATCAAACAAGCAATTACATAAATCAAAAATTTTATTTAATTTATTGAGTAAGGATTGGCTTTTGGAGATTGCAAAGCCTATAACTACTTTTTTCTTACGGATTCATTTTCCAATTGATTATCTATTAAGATACACCGTTTTTGATCAATTTTGTGGAGGAGAAACAATAGAAGAATGTAAATCGACGGTAGATAATTTATATGAGTATGGGGGTGTTTACTCTATTTTGGATTACTCTGTTGAAGGAAAGAATGAAGAGTATTTTTTCGAGGATACCTTAGAGACCATATTGAGAATTTCTGTTTACGCGAAATATTCTGCAGCAGTTCCCTTTTTAGTTTTTAAACCAACAGGATTGGGAAGATCTGAAATCTATGAAAAAGTTTCCATGAATGCTGAATTAACAGAAGTAGAATTAAAAGAGTGGCAAACAATAAGAGAGCGTTACGATGCTATTTGTCGTTCCACTGCAGGTACTGCTGATTTGAAAATTATGATTGATGCTGAAGAATCCTGGATGCAGAAAGCCATAGATAATCTCGTGGAAGAAATGATGTTGAAATATAATAAAGATAGAACTGTTGTATTTACAACACTTCAGATGTACAGATGGGACAGGCTTTCATACTTAGAATACTTGTATGGTCTTGGTAAAAAAAACGGAATCAAGATAGGTGTTAAATTTGTCAGGGGTGCATATATGGAAAAAGAACGCGAAATGGCTGATCTAAATGGTTATGAAAGTCCAATATGCCCTGATAAAGCTAGTACGGATTTAAATTTTAATAATGCCGTCTCCTATTCTTTAAATCGGTTGGAAATATTTGAACTATTTTTAGGTACTCATAATGAATTAAGTTGTCAGATCCTTATGAATGGCATGTTAGAAATGAGTATAGAAAACAATGACAATAGAATTTGGTTTGGACAACTTTATGGTATGAGTGACCACATAAGTTATAATTTAGCTATCAATAATTATAATACTTCAAAATATGTGCCTTTCGGTGCATTGAGAGAGGTAGTTCCTTATCTATTTAGGAGAGCTGAAGAAAATACTTCGATTGGAAACCAAACAACACGGGAACTAACTTTGATAGATAAGGAAATAAAAAGAAGAAGAGAAAAGTCAAAGTCTATAATAAATGGAAAAAAATAAAGTAGCAGAAAATTCTTGTCTCCTCCTCTTTGTTGATTTAGTTCTCTCCACGTTTTGAAATAATGCTATTTTATACATCAAGCCTATAACCTAAATTTACTTCACTGGCAACTTGACCTCCTTCTACTCCCCAATTTTCTGGTGAAGTTTCTCTTAGAAGTATGAGAACATGATCTTTGGGTATTCCTAAAGGCTCTAAGTTCTCAACAATACTCTTGTATAATTTTCTCTTAGCTTCGACTGAACGACCAGTATAAGCGTCAATATTTATGTATGTATAGCACTCTGGTTTATTCAAATTGGTTGGGCAGGCGAATCTTTCTGGTGAATTAATAACCAATCTCACTACTTTATCTGTAGGTAGAATTTTAAACGCAGTTTGTAAAGCAGAATGAACGGCATCCATTATTTTTATTCCATCTTCTTTATTGTATTCTTTTCGAACTTCTATGATAACGCTTGGCATACTTCTATTTATTAAGTTTTATATGTCCTTTAAAACTAATCATTAATTCTAAGTTATAATACAAAGTGATCTAAAGAGGATAATATAGTGTAGTTATTGAATAACATCGTACATGCTGAAACTGGAAACTCACTTTTATCTCATGATTTGTTGATGTACCGTTCTGATAAAGAAGAGTAATTGTCTAAATTATAATTTAAAATTAAATTGGATGATGTTCTAATAAAAAATTCAAATGACTATATATTTCACTTTTCTCAAAATGATTTTTTTGTGGTGGACATGATAACCTGCTCTTACTTCAGAGTAACGAGGTCATAAATGATTAATATGAGAAAGGGTTTATATTTTTATGATAAGACCTTTGGGCAATATTTCTTTGAAATATTAGAATCGAAAAAAGGTAATAGTTTTTGATTAAAATTCAATAGAAGTCGATGTTGTTATCGAATAAACTAATTAGAAAATCAGGTTAGGATTACTTTGCGTCAAAAGAATTTAAACATTTTTACTTAGACTGAAAGTGATTCAATAATTATGTGGCTTAGAAATAAGAATGTTAATAGAGTTGAGTTTGGAGGGTATTAAAAATATAGAATTCTTCCTTTATAGAATAAAAGAGATTCTTCTATACATACGACAATTGGTTTTTTATTCGTAAATGGGTAATCAAAAGTTCTGTAATATATTGTTTATCTGCAGTTATATACCTGAAAATATAACAAAACTTACAGGGAAATTTATGGACGTATAATTGCAAAGTCATTGAGCAAAAAATAGAGTTAATCACTTTATGGAAAACTGATGGGTTTTTACTTTGTTTTTATTACAGTACCTTTAATAGATACAAAGAAAGAGTTCTAAAAAAAGATGCAACCAGCTCGTTGTCTGTATTAAGATTCATATGTAAATTCGATCTTGTAGTAACCTGAGTTCGATTGATAATATTTGATTTTTTTGTATAAAAAAAGATAGATTTTTAGTAAATTAAAGTGTTGAAATTCAATTTGTTAATCTAAAAACCTATCCATGATAATCTATTCTAAAGTTACTGAAATTTTTTGTATCGTCGATGAATTTTGCAGGGAATATTCCGAAGTGGTCGACAAATCCCTTATCGGCAACAAGCCCAAACGCCCTCCCGTTATGTCCCAGAGCGAGATAATAACGATAGCGGTTATTTTCCAGTTGAGCGGTTTCAGGTGTTTCAAGCACTTTTATCTTTTCTACGTGAAGACCCATATGAAA
>NZ_JALKAU010000064.1:0-14867 GCF_023015735.1 Gelidibacter sp. F63206 | reverse complement strand
TTTCTGACCATTTCCTTGACATCAGACAATAGTTTCTTGGCATCATAAATAATGCCGTCCTTAATGGTGTATTTTACGCCTCCCACTCGAACGACCTCATTATTTTCAGTTATTCTAATAGCACCTGTTCCATAAAGCGTTTGAAAATTTTCCAATGGATTTTCTTCTACAATGACAAAATCTGCCAATTTACCTACTTCAATAGATCCAATGTCATTTTCCATACCCAATGCTTCTGCACCATTTAAAGTCGCTGCTTTTATGACCTCCAATGGATGAAATCCTGCTTCACGTAAAAGTTCCATTTCACGAGGATATGAAAAGCCATAGAGTTCGTAAATAAACCCTGCATCAGTACCTACTGTTACTCTTCCACCCCTATTTTTATAATCATTGACAAAATTCATCCAAAGTTTATAATTGGCCTTCCACTCGATCTCTTGTTCAGTTCCCCAATTAAGCCAATACGAACCATGAGACTCGCGGCTAGGGGCATAAAAATCCCATAAGCTTGGAAGCGTAAATTCTTGATGGTATTCGGCTAGACGTGCCCGGGCTAAATCTCTATTGGCTTCATAAATAACAAAGGTGGGTGTCAAAGTAAAATCAAGAGCCAGGAGCTCATCCATAACATCGTTATATTTTTTGCTATTAGGTGCTGCTGCTTGTTTCCACAACTGCCCAGCTTCTCCAAAACGATCCTGCTCATTTTGATAATTATATTCCAATGAATAGTCTTGAACGGTTCTATCATCAAATAGCGCCTCGGGCAAACCATACCAATGCTCCATAGAAGTTAGTCCTGACCTTGCACTATGCAACACATTCCAACTCCCCACATAGGTTTGTGAATGATGCATTTTTGAGCGTAACCCTAATTTCTTGTTTTCATCCAACGCCGCAGCCATCACTACGGGTGTCGCTCCAAAGAATTTGATGCCATCGGCTCCAAGTTTGGCATTGTTCCGCACCCATTCCCTTGCCTGCTGATCGGTAGCAATAGGGCTTTTGCTATTCTGTCCAAATGACGTATAGGCTTTTATTCTTGGTGCGGTTATTTCATTTTTTTCACTTCTCATTTTTTCTTCCAGAGTCCAAGCAATACCATTCCCACTACTTGGATCCACAATCGTGGTAATGCCATGGCCCATCCATAATTTATAGACGTATTCTGCCGGTGTTCCTTGAGATTTGCCTCCAATGTGCGCATGGCTATCTACAAAACCAGGCATAATGTACATTCCTTCTGCATTTAATTCTTTTCCTCCAGCTTTTAAAACTGGTCTCCTTCCTTCTTTGATAGGAACTCCTGGATAACCAACGACTCGGACATCTACGATACGATTGTTTTCTACGACAATATCTACAGGTCCCATCGGGGGCGCCAAGGTACCATTGATTAGCGTTGCTCCTCTGATAATCAATTGTGACCAAGGCCCCTCACCTTCTTGTCTATCAGGTGCTTTTTCGATCTGGGCGAACATCAGAGAGGAGGACAAAACGGCAATAATTATTAGTATATTAAATTTCATAGATTTAGAATTATAGATTATAATGTTTAATTCTTGAATTAATTAAAAACATGTTATTCTTAAAGATTTTTGCAAGTCTACTTCACATAAAGATTTCCACCATATAAGCGAACAACTTAAGGTTATTTAAAAGCTTTATTTATCGAACCTTTCTTTAAGTAGAATATTGGCTTTTATTCAACATCCCAAAATAACTTTGTAGAATAATTATCACCACCAATTGCAGCAGCAGCCGCTTCATAACTACTTCCATTTTGAGTATGTTCGCTAATAGGATATAAAAATCTTAAGGGAACAATATCTGATTCAGCCTCTACCGGCGCACTTAGTTCAGGATAATCTAGGCGCCTGTATTCTGTCCATGCTTCAAAACCTTGGTTAAAAAGTGCAATCCATTTCTGCATTCCAATTTTCTCTTTCCAAGTACCTTGCGCGGTGGAGTATGCAACACTTGGTTGAGCAAGATAGTTCTGGATCTCTGCATTGGGAATGTTATAATATTCAAGTGATGCCCTAATAGCATTATTATAATGATTCTCAGGATTCGTTATTCCAGGCACCCCTCTTTCTGCCGCCTCAGCCAATAAAAATTCAACCTGAGCAAAATCGATAAAAATAGTAGCTAATTCTGGTTCGTCGAAATATTGACCCTGTTTAGAAAATGAATAATAATCTTGAGTGACACCATATTGAGCGCCTTTAAAAGTTCCGTCAGAAGTTGGCGTAAAAAACACAGATCTTCGTGGATCATCTAAATCATTCAATTTATCAATAAAAGTATTTGTACCCACAAAATATTTTAATCCTTGTCTAACGGTGAAATTATACCAAGGGCTAGTATTAGGGTATTCGGATAAATAACGAAAGGTTGCATTATCATCATTTGATTCTATTAACAAAGTGGAGGCTTCTAAAATAATTTCAGATCCAATTTGTGGTAAGACATCCATAATTCTCATCCCCATTCTTAACTTTAAAGAATTTCCAAATTTAATCCACTTGATTGCTTGTCCATCATAGATCAAATCAGAGGAACCAAACCCAGCAACACTACTATCAATATTATTAATTGCAGAAGTTAATCTGTCAATTAAGTCTAAGTAGACAGTTTTTGCGTCATCATATTTTGGAAGAGCATTATTAAAATCTAACGCTTCAGAATATGGAATATTTCCGTAAGACTCCACCAAGTTTGAGTAGGCATAAACTTTTAGGATTTCAATCATTGCTTGTTGATTTTTTATAACCTTTTCCTCGCCTGAATTAGATGCTACTGTTCCCGCAAGAATATTTGAGCTTTCATTCAAATCATTCAAAACATCCCTATACAATTCAGCCCAAGAATATTCCGGAATATAAGTGACACCCTCTAAATATGTCACGGAAGTAAAATGTTGTACCCATAATCTGGTAATACCAGGTCCAGTAGCTCTGTAAGGTAATCCATTAATATTGGCAGCAAGGCTTACTGTAGCATTCGCAAAAAAACCACCGGGATCAGCTACAGTAGCATTTTTAGTATCCTCATTAAGAGACTCTAAACCTTCATTCATACAAGAACTGCACAATAGTATAACTACTAAAAACAGTGATTTATTTATAATATTTTTCATATTTAATATTTTTTAAAATTGAAATTTAACATTGAATCCAATATCCTTGGTAGAAGGATAAACACCTTGATGATGTCCTTGAACATTCCCTGAGATCAGTCCAGCTTCAGGATCAGCATGAGGAATGTTCTTGTGAATTATCCAGAGGTTTGTTCCTATTAATGACAGTTCCACTCCTTGTATGGATAAATTTTTAAGCCATTTAGTTGGCACTTTATAAAACAAAACTAATTCTCTCAATTTTATATAGGAAGCATCATAAATAAACATTGCATCTGGTGCAGTTGGATGGCCTAATGCATGGTTACGATTTATAAAACTAGATCGAAAGTTATTTTTTGTACCATCTGGAGCAACCCCCTCTAAAATCAAACCTCCTCCGTCAGCAACTGGGCTTCTTACTGGATTGCCTAATTCGTTTAAACCTGTGGTATTATTATAAAGACCATTCCTGCTGCCAACAGCCATATCACTGGAGAAAATATCTCCACCTTTTTGGAAATCAATTAAAAAGCTTAGACCTAAATTTTTATATTCAAAGCTATTATTGAATCCACCATTCCAGTCCGGTAGCATTTTTCCGATCTTCTGATCAGAAGTAGGTGTTTTCTCATAGTAACCAGTTGTTTGATTTACAACTTTTTCTCCATTTAAATATTCGAAATTAGAACCATAAAAAATTCCATAAGGTTCTCCAATTCGAGCATTTATAGTAACGTTATGGGAACCTGTGGCGTAAAGTTGTAAATTGTCCACGCCTTCGTATAGAGAAACAATTTTACTTTTGTTAGTAGCCCAGTTTAAAGTTGCTTTCCATTGAAAGTCATTTGTTTTTATTGGCGAACCAGATAATAATAGTTCTATTCCTTTATTTTCAACCTCTCCTGCATTTACATAGCGACGAGAATACCCAGAAGCCGGTGTAATTGCAACTGGCATAATTTGATTTTCAGTATTCGTTTTATAAACAGAAAGATTGAATTCAATTCTTTTTCTAAAAAACGAAGTTTCAATTCCTGCTTCAATGCTCTTAGTATTTTCAGGTTTTAGATAGGGATTGTTTTTAGTAGAATTAACCGAATAAAGCTGAGTAGAACCAAAGGGAGTCGGTTTATCCAAAACATCTATTAAACTATGTGCAGGTGCACTGTTACCCACTTCAGCGTAATTTAATCTTAATTTACCAAATGAAAGAATATCACTTTCTATAAACTGCGAAAAAATAAAACTAGTGGCTATTGATGGATAGAAAAAGGAATTATTATCTGCTGGCAATGTAGAAGACCAATCATTTCTACCTGTAATATCTAAAAATAGAAAATTATCATATCCAAATGAGACCAAACCATATAAGCCATTTACACCAACTTTTGTTAAAGCTTCAACAGCCGCGGGAGGAGTTCCAACTGAATTAGAAATAGAATAAAGACCATCTACAATTAATCCGTTATTAGTTTCACTATATGTAGATCTAAACATGTTTCTTCGAATATTAGTCCCAACTACACCACTAATATTAAATCGATCCCCTAAATTCTTTTTGAAGTTTAACATTAGATCATAATTTACTTCCTCAAAAAAGATATTTCTAGCACTGTATAGTGATGGGTTTCTAATAATTTTCCTAAGTCTTTCCTCTTGCAAATACGTATAAGTATCTAATGATACACGACCGGTGACATCAATCCAGTCAGTTAAAGTATATTTTAATGAGGCATTACCAATAAATCTATTTCTAGAATCCGATGCGTTTTGATCCATAATAAAATACGGATTATCTATAGAACCGCCAGGGTATGGGCTCTGGTTCTTACCCGTCATGTCGTATAATTCCTTCAACTGTTTATAGTCGATACTTGGCTGGGTATATTGTCTCAGATTAGTAAAAATATTAGTATAACTTCCTCCCAGACCACCTTTAGAACGACCTTTTACAGTGGTTTTCACATAGTTGGCACCAGCAGTAGCTGTTAATTTCTCCGACAAATTAAAAGTAGAATTTAAAGAGAAGTTATCTCTTTTGACATTACTGTTTGGAACAATACCATCTTGATTAAAATTGGAATAGGATAATCTATAATTCGCATCCTCAGAATTACCTGATAACGAGACACTATTGGATAAAGTTACAGGGCTATCAAACATATAGATTGCACCATGTTCCGGTTTTACCCAAGGTGTTGGCACACCATAATTCGGAGATTCTGGGTATACTGAATTCCATTGATAAACCAGCAAATTTGGATCATATGCCGCTCCCCATCCGCCATATTGATTATAGGGGGCGATTAAATCTAAAACTCCATCCCCATCCATATCCGCCATATTAAAATAGCTGTCACCATTAGGTCCATTCACAGCACCATAACCTCCACCATACTCTTGTTGATGCATAGGAAAAGTAGACTTATCAATAGTGCTAATCATAACGCCAGAGCTTACGGTAATTCCTATGCCTTTTCTACCTTTACCACTTTTTGTTGTGATAACAATAGCTCCATTGGCCGCCCTAGATCCATACAAGGCAGTTGCCGCTGCACCCTTTAAAACATTCATCGACTCTATATCTTCAGGATCAATATCAGCACCTGCATTCCCATAATCATAACTATTGTTTCCTGAAGAATTATTTGTATTATCCACTGGAACCCCATCAACTATCCAAAGCGCCTGATTATCACCAGTCAGCGAAGTATTACCACGTATAATTACGTTAGTAGAACCTCCTAAATTAGTATTTCTTCTAATCTGAACTCCAGCAACTTTCCCGGAGATGGCATTGGCAACACTAGCTTGATTTGCTCTATTAATTTCGTCTCCATCTAATTCTTGAGTTGCATATCCTAAGGATTTCTTTTCCCTCGATATACCAAGTGCAGTAACAACAACAGCATCTAATGACTGAATATCTTGTACCATCGTAACTGTTATACTGGATCGATTATTTATTTTTATTTCTTGGGTGACAAATCCCATAGAACTAATCAATAAAACTGCGTTGGAATCTGTTGTAATCTCGAAATTTCCATCGAAATCTGTCATGGTTCCTGCCGATGTTCCCTTAACCTGAATATTTACACCTGGCAAGGGACCATTGTCATCTATAACCTTTCCGGTTACTTTAATTTCTTGTGCATATGAAAGAACACCAATCCAAATAGCAAGAAATGTAATAATATTTTTAAAAGAGTATGTTATATTCATAATATATATGTTTAGTAAAATTTTTAATCTTAATCACAAAGAGGATTGAATAATATTTGCTATCGGTATAGATTTATAACCCTCTTGACAATTAATCAATGAATCCGACATTTCGGCATAAGGAACAAAGAGTACACTATTTATCAAAGGGTCATCGTATATTTGAGCTTGGACACCCATCAGTGGAGCCAAAACAACGATTGCAATTAAGTAGTAGAGTTTAACTTTCATTTTATCTAATTTTAAGTTATTGAAGATTTTAAGATTCTTAAGTTTTAATTGTTTACAATATATTTGTGATAAAAATGTTCTTATTACAAAAAATTCAAAATTAAGATGGCAAGATTTATTTTGAATATTGGTGACTACAACTCAATTACTATTGCTCCTGAGAGCTTGGTCTTTCTTTAAATAAATTTCATCCCAACTCGGAGGCTGTATTCCCATTAAATGTTTGACAAAAAAGTCTTTTCGTTTTTGAATATCATATTCGTCGTTACCAGCCGAATGCCCTACACCAGGTCGAACTATAAGCTCAAAATCCTTTTTTGCCTTTATCAAGGCATCTACAAATTGAAAGGTAGAGGCTGGGTCAACATTGGTATCAAGTTCTCCCACAATCAATAGCAAGTTACCTTTTAATTTTGCAGCATTTTCTATGTTCGAACTTTCAGCATAATGAGGCCCTATGGGATACCCCATCCATTGTTCATTCCACCAAATTTTATCCATCCGGTTATCATGACACCCTGATGAGGATACAGCTACATCATAAAAATCCGAATTAAAAATCAAAGCTCCACTTGAGCTTTGTCCTCCAGCAGATCTACCATGGATTCCTACTTTATCTAAATCCATGTATGGATATTTCTTAGAAGCTGCCTTTATCCAAAGCTTCCTATCAGGAAACCCTGCGTCTTTAAGGTTTTTCCAGGCTACATCATGAAATTTTTTAGAACGGTTGGAAGTGCCCATTCCATCAATTTTGACGACAATAAAACCCAACTCCGCTAACGAAGTCATCCCTAAATAAAAGGAGCTGAAATCTTTTGGAACGAAAGAATCATGTGGTCCTGCATAAATATATTCAATAATGGGATAGTTTTTATTAGAATCAAAAGTGGTTGGTCTTACGATCACCCCCCAAATATCAGTTTCACCGTCCCTTCCTTTCGCCATAAATGGCTCTGGAGCCTGCCAGCCAGTTTCTAACAAATCTGAATAATCAGAGCTTTGTAACTCCATAATGGTTTTTTGGGTTTTCGTATCCTTCAATAATGTTATTGGAGGCATATCGACTCTCGAGTATTGGTCCACATAATACCGATAATCAGAAGAAAAAACTACCATATGATTTCCGTTTTCTTTAGTAAACCTTATGAGATTTCCACCATCAAAATCGATTCTGAAATAATGAATGAAATAGGGATCTTGGTCATTGTCGATTCCACTCGCCGTGAAATATATTTGTTTATTTTCTTCATCAACCTTAATAACTTTTCGCAATGGCCATTTACCTTTAGTTATTTGATTTTTAATTTTTCCAGTCTTATCAAAAAGATACAAATGATTCCAACCATCACGTTCTGAAGCCCAAATGATGTCGCCATTTTTATTATCATGACGGAATTTTTTACCACTATAATCTATAAATGTTGGGCTGGACTCCTCTATAACAACAGAAATTTTGCCTGTATCAGCATCTATGCTGAGGATACGATATTTTTGATGCCCACGTTGGTTGTACTCAAAAGTAAAACGGCTGCCGTCACCTTTCCATGCAAAACTAGAAAGATTATACTGTTCCTGAAAAAGCTCAGTTGGAATCTCAATGTGCTGGTTTGTCCTAATATTAAAAAGCTGTGGACTCTTAAAATCCAATTCGTCTCCAGGTTTCAAGTAATCTCTAGAAATCAATTTAGGTTGAAGTTGGTCTGACGGGCTAGATTCCACATAATAAACTTTATGTTCTTGCCTCGGCCGTAATTTATAGGCAACGATCTTTTTACTATCCGGTGACCAATAGATATTTGATGAGTAGAAATTACCGTTATTACCATCAAAACTCAACTGCCTTTCTTCTAAAGTATTATTATCTATGACATACAGGTTAGTGTTTTTTATGTAGGCTAGGTGAGCTTTATCGGGTGATTCTATTGAATCCTTCTTTGACTCATTTTGAAAACTCGGCCAAAGCTGCCTATGCACATTTTCACTTTTTTCAATTCCCTCTTTTTTTAATTCGTAATTATCAAGATTTGCAGAAATAATTACACCTTCACAAGTAAAGGTTAGTGAGGAAAAGTCTTGACTGAATTTAAGATTTTTTAAATCCAAATTGCCAGGTGAGAAATTCTTCCCTAATAATGAAGAAAGTGATTCAGCTAGTTGAGCATGGTCAAATGCTAATTTCTGGTTTTTTTCTTTAGGAGACACCAAAAGATACTCATTGCCCTTACGATTATTATTTACGTACCACAACAAATTATCCCTTGTCCAATTAAAATTGGTTGGAGAATTAAATACTTTATTTGCAAATAAAGTGTCAACTGAATTAGAATTTAAATACTCCTGGATAGTGCCTTGGGCTGTCATCTTTACGCAGCAAAGAATTATCAAAACTAAAATGAAATTTAAATAAAATCTTTTCATTCCTTTTTTATTTACTCAAAAATAAACCCAATGACTGAGACCACTTTCTCATTTCTTATCACATTATAATACTATTTTATCCTGTACACGCAATTAACTAAAAATAGATGTTAATTTGGAATTAATTTTTCATCCTGAAAATTTGTGCAATATTAATTTTCAATAATAGGATATTCAACATTTCAGTTTCAAAACCAACCTAATCTAATTATGCAACTTCATGAGCTTTAGCCATCTTTCGTATACGTTATATTCTTTCACAAAAACAATGTAATTTTGACTGATAATTATTTTGTAACTAAATTCAAAATAAATCCCGTCGCATAAAATAGAAGTTGTTTTAATTAAAACGTTTTTATCATTCCATTTGTAGTCATTCGATAAAAATAATTCAATCAAGGTCTTTCCCTAAACACTAAATGCTCTTACTGGAATTTCCAGGTTTTCAATTTATATGTGTAAGAGCGGGTTTTCCACTTATTTCTTTTTTTAAATCTGCATGGGTTCTCTAAGAATCAACTTCCTTCGTTGCCAAAGCAGAAGTGTTTAACCAACTACCTTTACCTGTTTGAGGATTAATAAATGAATTCAATTCATTTACCTTCGAGATCATTGGGATTAAGCAGAATCTTCTCATCTTTAATTTATCATAAAGTTTATTCCGATTAGTAGTGAATAAATCCCATTGAATAAAAACAAGGTATTGACAAAGGATTATAAATTTAATGTCAACTAAAATCGATAATTAGACATTATATAAAACAAACTATTTGGCAATTATTTCTTTTTTAGAACGTCACCTTCCCATCGCCATTGAGTCTTATAATCTCTTGTAAGTTTCAAACCTAATATTCTCGCTCTAACCATTTCAATTGGCATACTACCTCCGATTAATATAGCATCATGAAATTCTTTGGCAGGCATACCTTTTTCAACAACAAGTTCTTGATATAATGCTCTATGCTGCAAAGCACCGGTCATATAAGCAAGTTGATATAATGGAAGAGTTGCGTAATACGGATTGGCAAAGGATCTTCTTACCTCTCCTTCAGCATTTGAACGCTCATGCCTCACCTCATTAACTAAGTAATCTACACATTCTTGAGGCGTCCAGTTTCCTAAATGAAAATTCAAAGAGAATATGATTCGACCAGCTCGATGTAGTCTCCAAAACAGCATTCCCATTTTATCTTCATTACTTCTGGCAAAATCTCCTTTATCCCATAATAAAGTTTCCCAATAAAAGGCATTTCCTTCATGCCAAAACGGAGTTCCAGCAACCCGATTTCTCGCAGTATTGAAACGGGACCGTACAAAACCTTGATGATAGTGCCCTGGGATCAACTCATGTTGAACGGTTGGAAAGTTAAAATGTGATGTATTTCCCCTCATACTCATCAACTTAAATTTATGATCCATCTGTTCCATTGGATAAGAGGCACTTGTATATTCTCCTCCTAAGAAGAAAGGAGCAAAAAGCTGTTCATCAACCGAGCGCATTCTTAATCGCCATATCTCAAATTCCAAAGAAGGCAAAGTAATGTTGTCTAAATTTTTAATATAATCGAAGGAATAATCTGCAATATCATATAGAGCATTAACTACTTTTCCTGGGGGTGGTGCTTGATTTTTAGTATGCTCTAAAGCTTTGTGCCAGTCATCACCAAATCCCATTGCATTAGAAACTTCTTTAAATTTTTGTACGGTCCATTCAAATTCCTTTTTCCCAATAGCTATTAATTCTTGTGGGCTATAAGGAATCATCTCATGTGCTAAGTCGGCCTTTAAACCTTCTGCACCCACTGGATCTCCGAATATTGGACCTGAATTGGCATTCTTAGGATCCATCCCTACAATTTTACGTAAAATAACATCTCTATACTCAGACATTGAATTCTGTAATCTTTTATACGGTGTCCGAACCCAGAAATTGTATTCCGGATCATACCCATCATAAAATTTATTCCAATCCACAATAATATTCGAAAGTTGATCTATATAATCGGCAGTTCGTAGCGCTACAGCCTTAGAAACTCCTGGTATTGTAGCCAAAGAACCTGATTTTTTGGCTTTTTCATTTATATCTGCAATAAGTTCATCAATCGTATCTGCAGCTTTATCTAAAGTACCAGCAGTTAGCATAGGATTTTCGATATATTTCCTGTTAAATCTTTCTTCTTGTAAAAGGCGTAAATCGTCAGAAAAAGGCACCAACGTTGCAAATTCCTTCCAATTGCGATTTTCTAACTTCAAGCGTTCTAATTCGTATTCAAGAGCATGTCTCAACAATATGTAATCAATTTTACCTTCTTCAGACAAATTATCGAATGGAATTGTTTGCAGATTATCTTTCCATTCCGTAAAGAATTTATTCAATCGAGCCTGCCGAACAGGTGAATATGGCACTGGATATCGCCTTTTAAATGCGTTTAAATCCTCTGAATAACGAGTCAGTACAGTTCTCATTTCACTCTCCTGTTTTGCAAAGTTTATTAGAGTGTTAAAGTTAGGTGGGTCCTGTGCCCATGACGGATCTAATTTTACTTGAGCATTTACGAGATGTACTCCCATAAAAAACAATACTAAAATGGGAAACAATCCATTTTTAATGGTAGAGTTGAAACTGTCTTTTTTATCTATGTGATGCATAAGTTGTTTATTTTATGATTAAAAATTTTCTTGCTCTTAAATGTTAATTTTTGGAATCCTTAGTCATTCTTTACCGTTATGTGCATAAATCACCTGCCAATAAATAATGATAGAATAACTATCAAAATTCTTTTGCCTCTAAAATGAAAAATAGAGGGAGGGTTTAGGAAAAAGTCTAACTCTCAGTCCTGACTTTATGTTAGATTTGTGGTTCTTGTAAGTGTTGTTTTTCTCCATAAATATAAATAACTAGTTTTGTGACATTTTTAAATTCTCCATTAAACATATTAAAAATTATTCTTATAATTAATCAAATTAATCCACTTGGATAACAAAGTACAATACATGGATAAGATAGTGTTAATCTTTACTTAAAGTTAAAATTAAAATATGCTTTCCAAAAGATGGGAACTCGAAACCGCTGATGATCCAAAACGTTATTTCCAGTAAATTTCAGGCAAGAGGAAAGACCAAAAGAGCTTCGAACGTGTGACTTTGTCCGATTAATTACCATCCTCACAGTAAATGGACCGACTATCCAAAAATTTTACTATTGAAGGATCACCCTATAAACTTCGTGAAAATCAATGGGCCTGATTGGTTCCAATCCAACATATCTATAAAAACCATTGCTCAACAGTAGCAGACAATTTTAAGCTTCAAAGTGAAATTTGCGTTTAGAAGAATAGAGGAATAATGGACCACTTTTAACCTCCAAAAAGTACCAATACGTTCTTTTAAATCATGATTAAACCTTAAGTAATTATCCATATAAAGACAAAAGGCAAGCAGAATCAAAAACTCGGATTTTTGGTGTGAATCCTCTATTTCAAGCAAAAGAATGTATTAAGAAAATCACAATATATAGATTAATCACTTTCTTTATTCCTTAACATCATTTTGGATTATGCTTCTCTTATCAAGGGGTTATAATTTAAGGGTATATCAATGGATATTGCTCTAGCCGTGAGATCATACTATTTGAAAATCCCAATTTAAGAGCTCATGAATTATTATCCCCTGTCTTTCGCACAATCCATTTATTAATTAATATCAAAACTAAAATACTGATTCCCCATTGTAGAATGGACGTCATAAGACTGGATGTGGCAAATGGGTTATACCACTCCTCTGTCATTCCGTCATTTATAAGCCACCAAGACAAAAGCAATATAGACGCTATAGGAATAAAATAAGTAATAATTAAATCCCATAGTTTTCCAGGTTTAATATCCTTAGGGTTTCTATCCAATATTTCACTTCTAACCCTGGACGCCTTGAACCGAATGACGACAAAAGCAAAAAATCCGCCAGATAAAAGAAGGGCAAGTCCCCAAACGAAATCTTGATTGGCGAGAATATCCAGGTTCATAGCTGAAGGAATCCCAAAAAGATAACTTACTACAATAAGCAGGAGGATGGCAGTAGGTCTTCTCATACCTCCATCGATAAAAGTCCTAACTGTTAGTTCCAATTGCGACATTAGAGATGTAAATCCAGCCAAGGTTAGACCAAGAAAGAAAAATATCGTCAGAATTTTTCCAAAAAGAATCTTCTCGAATAGCTGTGGAATCCAAATAAAGGTGAGACCTGTTGAGGCAGGACCACTATTTTTCATGACGTCCAAAATCTCAACTTTAGAACTGCCCAAATCCAACCCCATAATTGCAAAGCAAGTTCCAAAAATCATAATGCCAGAAACAAGAGAAATAATATTATTTCCCATCCCAGTAAACAATGCGTTTTTTACAATACCGAAGCGCATCTGCATGTAGGCACCATAAGTTATAAACATGCCCCATCCCGCTCCCGTATCCCATGCATTTTGAGTTAAGGCGGCGACCCACAGATTAGGATCCTTAAACTGACGCCAATCGACGGTAAACAGGTAACGTATACCTTCCATAGACCCTTTCAAAGTCAAAGATCGCACTAAAGCGATAAAGATGATTAGCAATAAAACAGGAATCAAAAATTTATTTATACGTTCAATACCTTTTACCCCTTTCCAAATCGCCAACCCACCCAAAAGCATTACAACGGCATGCGATACAAGAGGCCATCCCCCAGATTGGTATGTATTCCAAGTAGACATGGCCATTTCGGTAGAAGTAGGCAGGTCATTAAATATCGAATGGCAAAAATAAAACAAACACCAGCCAACAATAACGGAATAAAAAAAAGTAATCGCTGTAGTAACAAAGGTCATAAAAGAACCCATCCAAGCAAATTTCTTTCCTGCTGTAGCTATTACAGATCCAATTACACCCTTTCGACTATTGATCCCCAATGCATATTCTCCGATAATTAACGGAATACTCCAAAGAAAAAGAAAAAGGATCCAAACTATAACAAAAGCCCCACCACCCTGTTCACTCGCGCTTTGAGCGACTATTCTCGGAAATCTCCAAACATTTCCAGTTCCTATGGCAATACCGAGAGCGCTTAATAAGAAACCCCACTGAGAGGAAAATCGTTGGTCGCTGTTTTTCGAAGTTTTTGACATTTATTCCTTGTATTAAAGCTTTAGAGTTGCGATTTAATGTTTAATTGATCGATAAATCTAAACTATTCGCATATAAACATCGAAGACTATATTACCCGATGGTGTCACTATATTAACACTTCATCTGTAAGTCTACGGAAAAAAGATGAAAAACATGTTTTGGAATTTTCTGTCAGTTTTGAAAAACATTATTTGTATTACTTATTCGTTAATACAGGAATTGTAAGATTTCAATTAACGGGCAAAGCGATTGAATCCATTTATCACGGTAGCCAGTGCATGGAAGCTTGAAGGTTGAGTTGGATCAAATGTAAAATTTGCGAATAACTTTTTCGTTGTCAAAAAAAATAAATTAGATTTTGGAATAGGTTGGGCCGGAAAACCTATTAACCTGAGTTCGATTGATAATATTTGATTTTTTTGTATAAAAAAAGATAGATTTTTAGTAAATTAAAGTGTTGAAATTCAATTTGTTAATCTAAAAACCTATCCATGATAATCTATTCTAAAGTTACTGAAATTTTTTGTATCGTCGATGAATTTTGCAGGGAATATTCCGAAGTGGTCGACAAATCCCTTATCGGCAACAAGCCCAAACGCCCTCCCGTTATGTCCCAGAGCGAGATAATAACGATAGCGGTTATTTTCCAGTTGAGCGGTTTCAGGTGTTTCAAGCACTTTTATCTTTTCTACGTGAAGACCCATATGAAA
>NZ_JALKAU010000063.1:0-32767 GCF_023015735.1 Gelidibacter sp. F63206 | reverse complement strand
GCATCTGACTTAGAGATGCTAATATTTGAATGTTGGTGCGAAAACATCTATAAACCGAGCGAAATCTCAGATTTCTTGGAAATAGATACCGCCGAAGTTTACAACGCCGTTAAAAGGCTTGAAAGAAGAAAAAGAAAACTAAACAGTCAAGTAAGATGAGCAATTTAAAAAATAAAATAGATAAGGGAATTACAGAATTTTATCTGAATTCCGATATAGAATTTATAAAAAAATCCCTAGAGGAAGAGGGTGTGGATGTCGCCAAGGAAAGTACGGAAATATCCAATTTTTTAAAGCGATTGAAGTTTACTCAAACCGCAATGGTAACCCAAGAAAACAATCAGGCATTACTTGATAGGATTGTGGAAAAGTTTCAAGATGCAATCAATAAAAATATAGAGAAGCCAATTGCCACTCTCATAAATTTAGTGGAAACAAAACAAATGTCCGTACAGTTTAGAAACTTGGACAAGTTAACTCCAGGTGAAATCAAGGAAATTATTAAGGGAAAAAATTTGGTTGACTTGATGGACGAATTAGATAATGAGAAATTATAGATTTAATAAAGGTTCTGCCGCTGCAAGAGATTTGCTAGACCAAAATGGTTTTGAAAGTCTTTTGGATTTTCCTTTGGAATTATTTGCAAGTGGTCTTGGTGCAACCGTTATTGAGAAGCCTTTATTAAATTCTGATGGACGAATAATTTTTGGTAAAAAGCATACGGTAATTGAAATAAACCAGAACATAGAATATGAGCAACGAAAGCGATTTACTTTAGCCCACGAATTAGGCCATTTTACACTTCACAAAGGTATTGATATCCATAACGATACTGAAGCTACTACTTCTTGGTTTAACAATAAGGAAAAACAAGCCAAAAATGGACGTGTGGAATACGAAGCCAATCAATTTGCTTCAGAATTATTAATGCCAAGTCATCTTTTCTTTGAGAAGCAAAAAGATAAAAAATTTTCGCCGCAATTGCTTAGGGATTTAGCTGCGTTTTTCAATACAAGCATTACATCCATAGCCTTTAAATATTTTGAGTTGGGCGATCATCCAATTTGCCTTTTTCACTCTCATAATAAAACGGTAAGTTATTGGAAATGGCCAGAAGGCTATCCTCATTTTATCGTCGATAGAACAAAACTTGAGCCACCGGAAGATTCCGTTGCTATGGAATTTTTTGAAAAAGATAAGGTATATCCTAAACACCAATCAAAACAACAAATTTGGAAATCTACTTGGTTCGATTTAAAGAATTGGGAAGATGATAACGATTTTAATTTTTATGAATATGCTATTGTTTCAAGTGCACATAATTCTGTATTAAGTGTTGTTTGGGAAGAATAAATTACTTCCTTTTATCCCCAGCTCCCTTATCAAAAGCAATCAAATTAAACAATTCGCGCATACGGCTGCGAACACGGTTGCCATAGCGTTCTTCCAGTTCCTCTGCATTTAGGTTAGTAGTAGCGTGGGTTTTGATTTTCCGTTTCGTGTCAAGGTAGAGTTCGTACCTTGATAAGAGCACTTCGCCCATTACATTTAGATCTTTACCATAAAACCTGCCAGCAGGTTCGACACCTAAATCGTCAAAACAATAAAATTTAGTATTGCCGTATTCTTCAACCGTTTTAAACCCAAGATGGTTAAAACTAAAGGTTACATTCCGACAAGGAATTATTTCATAGGGACGTTGCAAGGGAACTAAATGGCGCAATAGTTTCATCAAGCTGGTCTTTCCGCAGCCTACCGGTCCAGAAAGTAAAATGCCTTTATCCACGTCGATACCGTAGGTTTCGCAATTTTCCTTGTCCTTGATGAAGTAAGAACAGAGCTTTAGTAAAATATCCCTATCCTCATCATAAATCCTGAATTTCTTTCCGAACAACAGTTTTCCCTTGGCATTCAGGTAAACCAATATTTTTGGAAAATCGTACAAGACGCTTTTGCCGTCAAACTTTCCTAGCGAATATTCTACGCCGCCTTCGGTAATTTTAGAGGGGTTGTCCATAGTCTTTGTTTTTAGTTGTTAGCAAGTTGTCCTTGATTTGGGACGCTTGTTTTTTGTTTGATTTGTTTTCTTCGTTGAAAAATTCGGTTCTATCCATCCAGTTTGTGGCCAATGAGCGCCAATCCCGTATCGGTTTTCCGTCACTTGTTTTCCATTCTCGGTCTGCATAATGCTCGAAGAATTTTTTTCCTTCATCAGCATTAAAACCTTTTTCAATAAAAAAATCAATAACGGCCTGCCAGCCCTTTGGTTGTTTTATATTGTTTACTTGTTTGGTATTGTTTATAGTAGATACCAATGCTTGTCCACTGGTGGGACGGTGCAAGTCCACAACTTGTCCGCTCATGGGATGGTACTGTTCCGCAACCTGTTCTAATATGGGATTGTGCTGTCCCGTAAGAGGTTCATCACTTGTCCAAATAATGGCCATCTTTATTTTACTGCCCTTGTATGGATTGTTAGAAGGAAAGTAGGATAGGTACTGCCAAGCATCCAAATCTACAATACATCTATGGTATGTTGATTTTGAACCAATCTTGGCAACGCGCATCAGTTCCCTTCTATTTACATAGAATTCATTCATAAACCGAGAGCTGTTCCATTCTTGGAACAGCGCCATATACAAACTGATATGGGTAGGATTTAAGCGGTCATCAAAATAGAACTTCTCAAAAGCCGCATTAAGTTGCTTTATATAGTTCATAGCTTAAGAATTTAGACCGTGGTGCACACGGTTGGCATCCATCACTTTTTGTATTTCCTCTGTATCGTAATAGATAATGCCACCAACTTTTGTGTATGGTAATGTGCCATTAATACGAAGATTCTGTAAAGTGCCTGGGCTGACTTGCAATAAGTCCATGACCTCAGAAGATTTGAGGTATCTTTTTAATTGCCCTTTTGATTGTTTAGCTAAAAGGGTTTTGATATCATCAAGCAATTCCATTTTGAATTCCCGAAGATCGTCTGTGGTAATAATACTTGTCGGCATAATAAAAGGGTTTTAGTGAAAGGGACTATCCATTGATTTCAATGAAATTGATAGCCCCTGACTTGATTTAGCTCACGAGCTTAAATATTTCAATAAATATGAGTTCGTGAATCTTCGATTTGACTTTCGTTATGCAAATTTGATAGCTTTTATTGTCAAAGCATCAATAGTCCATCCAGAGGTGGGAGATATTTATTGTCATAGAATTTGACGTGTTTTGTTGGGCGAAGTAAAAGAAGAACAGGATTTCTGCCTTCAAAAAGTATCAAAAGCTATGTGTATTGCGATGGATTATTTTTTCCCAAGTTGGGATTACCTATGGTTTATTCGTCTGAATCTTCAAACCGTCTGTTCAGGGAGTCCGTCAGTTTGTCCATAAATTTGGTTTTACTCGATTTTCGAGCTCTGATTTCTATAAAAGTGTGGTAGTAGTTGCCTAGATCAATATTGAACATCTGTTCAAATACTGAAGCCAGTTCTTTGATGTCCGCCGTACCACTATTAATCGCACCACTACTATGTAGGGCGTAGATCAATTCAATTAATTCGGTTTTGTTTCCCGTCCAAAAAAGTTTTGAAGCTAAATGTTTCATTGGATTCTGGTTAATGTGGTTATTGGATTCTAATTTTTCAATTTCTTGTTGCAGATACACGATCAGCATATCATAGGCCATAATCATGGCCACGGTGGTGTCCTGACATGTGGCAAACTTGTCATCGATAAAGAAATTAAAGGATTCTGTTGGCGAACGTAGATCCGACTTTCCCCGGATAAAATACTCCTCATCAAGCGTTGTGGCACCCCGGCGATAATAATGATAGAATTCCAGATTGTCATTGAAATAGACCTGTAATTTATTGATATGGCCATTAAGATATTTGATCTGGAATTTAGAACTGCTCCTGGGACGTTTACTCTCAATATTGAACAGTTTCACGTAGTATATAAGCTTACTAAAGATTTGGGGTTTGATATGCTTGAAAAAACTGATTTCTTCCTCAGTGCTGCCAAATCCGAATTTTAGCACTTTTTGACGCAAAAGCTTCATGCATTTTTCGGTATTGGCAATGCCATGTTCCGCTTTATATAGAATGTCATCAGTACGGGATTCCAATGATTCCAGTTTTATTTCAAATTCTGATATTAATTCTTGATACCTCATGCCAATTTTGGGTCATACGTTTCATCGTTATCGAGATTCCAATAAGCCCATAAGTTCCAGCGTGTAATTGTCAGCAGTTTGGATGTATGCATATTTTTCTTCCACAATGGCACCAAGTTTTCTTTTTTCAAATGCTGCGGTCATTCCGAGATCAATGTGTTCAAAATTTAAATGGATTGCCCTTTTGATAGATTGATAAAGTAATTGTCGGTAGGTATGGTAAGTGAGGAGATGGTCATAATCAAGGCCTACCAAAGAAGGGACGTAAGTGTGGTTTTTGTTCTTGTAGGAGAACATGACCCCAATAATATCTTTACTGTTTTTGGTGGTTTTAATGATTATAAACTCCCAATTTGGATTCTGGGACATGTTTTCAAATAACTTTTCGGGATATGAAAAAGTGTTCAGGCCTAAATTGTTTTTTCGGACGTTATCATACAGTTTCTTAACCTGAATTATTTGAGCTTTATCCAGTTCAGATAGAATCGATATTTCCAATGAAGATTCATGAGCCAATATGTCTTTTCTAAAATGTTTTCTGCTCCGCGATGAAAGTTCAGATATGTAGTGTTCAATAGAATCATTGCGTCTTAAACTGATGCTACATGAGTTTGGCATCTGAACCCTAAAGTAGCCTTGACCTTGAAAATAGCTATGTAATCTGTCGTCCTCATTAAAATCACGCAGTGTAACCATTTTCGAATTTGAATCCTTCTCTAGTTGTTCCAGGGTTGCCATCAGTTTATTTAAGGCATCGTTCTTCAGGGGATGCTTGTTATCTAAATAAAGATGATTTCCCTCAGTGAAAAGACATCCTAAACTAAGAACCTTTGAAGTCATATAGTAAGGGTCCGTTAGACGTTTTTCCTCAATAGTTTTCGATGCGATTGTATTTGCGAGCATATCGTCTTTCCACAAAGATGAGGATATTAGGACTGCCAATACAAGCTGTTTTTTTTGATCATGGATAAGTAAATACCAAAAAGACCAATTATTTTCTTTCAATTCATTGTCACTAAATGTATCCTCAAGAAAGTTCATTCCGTCCCAATCTTGAATGCCATTTTTTCCGACTGAGCTGTTCCATGTCAGCTTATCTATATTTGAAATGGAATTTTCTAAACGCATGGTTAGATTTTCATGTGTCAAATTTTCTGGTTTGGACTTTGATTCTAATTTGAATGCTTGATAGACACGGTTCAAATCAGTATGTGTTTCTTCAAGGGCTTTTGGCAAATGATATTGCATGGCATCAACCAGTGCTTTAATTTCCTGTAGTTGATTATGACGGGATATTGTAATTCGAACTCCAGTGTTTTTAACCGGTACAGCTGGGAAAAGTCCAAGGTTGACATAAAACCCCTCCTTCATCAAGCGATTGACAAAATTATACCCAGTCTTCGGGGTTCCAGTACCTATGAAAAATACTGGCGAATTATTTTTGTCTATCAGTGGTAAATCTGTTTGTTTCACCAATTCATTAAAATATTGGATTCTTTGCTTCAAATCATTTTGGAGTGTATAGATTTCAGGGGTTAAATGTATTTCGGCAGAGGCTGTGGCAGCGGCAACAGAAGCAGGCTCAAGTTGCGCGGAAAACGTTAAAGGGCCTCCAAAGGTTTTTATTTCCTTATACATTTTTTTATTGGAACAGACGAGAACAGATCCACTTGCTCCAAATGTTTTACTCAAGGTTCCAAACAATAGCATGTTTTCCGAAAGTTCGTTGATTTCACTCATGACATAGCCGGTACCATTCTTTCCAATCCAACTCATCCCATGCACATCATCAAAATAGAGATGCAACTGGGGATATTTTAGACTCAGCGCTTTTAATTCCTGAACCGGTGCATAGTCACCGTACATAGAATAGATCCCGTCTGCCATATACCAAATTTTCTTTCTGCTATTGGAATATGCTTTTATTTTATCCTCTAACATGTTCAAGTCATTATGGCGAACCATGTCAATAGGGACACTTCTTGTTTTCAGTACCTTTGCAGCGCTTTGCACGCTCCAATGTACTTGATGGTCCAAAATAATTGCATCTTCATCTTTTACTGCGCTGGGGATGACGCCCAAATGACCTAACGTACTATTTTTTGTGATGACTACTGGGTTTCCGTACATCTCAGATACCTTTTCCTCCAATTGTCTATAAAGCGGATTGGAAATGTAGGACTTTGATAGGGGATATTGAGTGCCATATCTCCGAATGGCGCTTATGGCTGCTTCTTTTAATCGAGAGTCCTGTTCCAAGCCTAAATATCCAGTAGTTCCAAAATGAAATAGTTTTCTATTGTTGACACCAATAGTTCTGCCTGTAAATGTTTCGCCGTCTGCATATAAATGAAGTACACCTTCATCAATAGCGTCCGTAAATACATCATTTACTGTGTCCAAAAAATTGTTTTGTTTAATCTTTGCCATGTCATTGAATTTATTAGACATAGAATTTAGTGTCTTTTGTGTGATATTGGAGGGTCGAAGAGCGCCATAATCCGTTTTAGTCAAATTTTAATCCGTTTTAGGCTAAGATTAATCCCTATATGACAATTCCTACTCCGTTTTGGTCAAACCTTCCTTAATTAAATTTTTTAACTTTATATTTAAGAAACTAGTTTTCAAACTATTGAGATCATGTTTGCTGAAAATGAATATGCGACGTATGTTATAAAGGAGGGTATCCTGTATGTTGAATATAAAAACGTCAAATTGGATTTAGCGGCGGCCATCAGCATTGTTGAGGACAGATTCGTTGTACAGGAAGGACAAAGCATTCCTGTTCTTTGCGATATACGTAAAGTAAGAGGGATCAACAAAACAGCGCGTATCTATTTGTCAATAGAAGGTTCGTCGTTTGTTAAAGCCGTGGCATTTATAGTGGAGGCGCCTGTTTCAGACATGTTTTCAAAGTTTTATTTACGCACGAGTAAGCCACCAATACCTACCATGGTCTTTGAAACGATAAGTGAGGCTTTGATTTTTTTGAAAAAATATAAGTGATAATTGGGCATAAACATCTAAAAAGTAAATAGTTAATTATGGGAGAATTTGACAAACAACGGGTAAGAAACATTCATAATATGATTTTGGAAATGGCCTCAGGTAATTTTCATTATCAGATAGAGCGTTCTTCAAAGGATGATGACCTTGAATCAATCATTGTGGGGTTGAATATGTTAGCTGAAGAAATTGAGGCTAACATGGTCCATCAGGGTTTTGCTAATGCCAATACAACCATCATGGATATTATAAAGATGAGTTTCATATTGGATGAGAATGGAGTCGTTGAAATGGTCAACGGTCAAGCCAGCAAGATGCTCTCACTGCCAGTGGATAATATCGTAGGAAAGTTGTTTGAAGATTTTCTGACGGATGATTCGAAGACCATCTGGAATAGCAAATGGAAAAGCATAACCAGGAAACCAAAGCTTGAAGGTTCTGTCCATTTGATCTTTAAGCGCAAAAATAATTTTGAGGTTCCCAAAGTTGTGCATTTTACCACCTTTAGGCACAGGGCAAATGAAAGCAGGAAACTATTGATCACCGTGGTTCAACATTCCTATTATCAGAAAAAGTTGAAATCGGAATTAAAGAAAAAGGTCATTAACGGAAAATACCAACGGGTGTTAAATGATACAAGTTTACTATCCAAAAAAAATAAAATGGTGTTGACCTATGGGGACATCCAAAAGATTAGAGCTGCACATAATATCATTTTCAACAATCCCCAAACCGATTTTCCATCACAGAAGGATTTTGCCCTTCAGTTGGGAACGAATGAGTTCAAGTTGAAGTATGGTTTTAAAGAGCTCTATGGCACCACAATCCATAAATTTATCATACAAGAGCGACTCCGTAAAGCACAGGTAATGATACAGTATACAGACCTCCCCTTTAAAACTATCGCGAACAAGGTGGGGTTTAAGAGCCAATCCCATTTTTCAAGATTATTTAAGCAAAGGTTTGGATACACCCCAAAAGAATTGAGAAAGAACACCATCTCTAGGAGTAAATTATAGGGTTATTGGAAATTAATCCCGATTAGGCAAAACCTTTCACGTTTTCGTATAATTTTAGTTTGGAACTTTACCATATCAAATCAAATGCTGTGGGAGTTCCTAAATCCATATTACGAAAAATACCGCGAATGGTCAGTTTAATGTTCATTCTGTTATTTGTGTATGCGGCAGTAAGCAAGTTGTTGGATTTGGGTATTTTCCAATCGCAGATTGCCCAGTCGGCAATGTTGACACCTTACGCCAAAGTATTGGCTTGGCTTGTTCCTATTATAGAATTATTGCTGGCTATATTGCTGTTTATTTCTTATACACGAGTCTGGGGGTTATTGGGCAGTGCAGTACTTATGTTCGGGTTTACTATTTATGTTTATTTGATTTGGTCCTACAGTCCTTCCTTGCCCTGTTCTTGTGGCGGGCTGTTGGAAACAATGGACTGGGAAACGCATCTGTGCTTTAATCTGAGTTTTACTCTACTGGGTATTTGTGCGTGGTATATAGAAAGTGGCAACAAGCGGAATCACATATTATTGTTCACAGGAAGTTTTGGGATGCTAGCCTTGATTTTAATCCTATTTTTCACTCAGCCTCAGCCTCAAATATTACAAGATGAAAGCTTTATTCGCTCTTATCAAAAAGGGGGTCTAAAAGAAATAACCAGTCAAAAACTAGCTTACAACTCTTATTACGTCGCCGGTGTCAATGATTCTTTAGTTTATCTTGGCAATAGTACTGGATTTACGCATGGATTGGTTTGGAATTATAAAACGGGCGATACAACGCACATTAGTTTGCAACTATCCGATGCGCCCGAAAATTTTGCTTCCTTACCTAAATGGCAGGTTTATGGAAATTATTTCTTTATTGGTGAGGGGGTGAGTCCTAGTTTATATCGCGGTAAAACAAGCAGTTGGGTTGCTACTGAATTTATGTCAGCAGTACCTTATTATAGTGATTTGGTAGCAATAGACACCACAGGGTTTGTTATCCGTGCTGTGCAGGCCAGCACCCAGAAATATGTATTGGCTACTTACAACAATATAGAGCCTTATGTAAAGATACATGATGTTTTAGAGCAAGATTCAGGCAATCTTTTTCAAGCAGATGGCAGTTTGGATTGGGATGCCGCAAAGCAACAAATATCTTATTTGTATTTTTATAAAAACCGAATTGACCATTGGAACAAAGATTTCGGTAATCCACAATCCATTCCGCTATTGTATGATTTAACCGCAGATATTCGCAGCCATCAAGGCAGGGATGGAAAGCATTTACGGGAAAGAACTTATAGCCCTTTCCATACTAAGCTAAGAATTTGGAATAAGAATTATTATGTGCTATCCGATGTAATGGGAGCTGATGAAAGTATAAATGATTTTAACAGAAGTTCAGCTATGGATATTTACGGCAACACTTATTTAGAGAGCATCCGAATCCCCAACAAAAATGGAGAGAAAGCCAGTGATTTTTATATCACTGATGAGTATATAATTGTCCATTATGCCACTCAAGTAATGGTGTATGGGCATTAAAAATTTTATCTGGCCAGATAAAGCCTGAGGTTGTAGAGGGTCTGCAAACCTCACAGTAATCATCTAAAAAATAGAAAAGATGAAAGCACAACTAATTTTAAAGACTGTCGTAGTAGCTATGGCAGCTTTTGGAGCTTATGCGTTTAGTGGGAATACGCAACCTAATCTTTATAGTTATAAGGATAGTGGAGTTTGTATAGATGTGGTAGTTCCTTGTACCGATACTGGGAATAATTTCTGCAAAGTTATAATTGATAATTCGACTTATGATGTCTGGGATCTTAATTGTATGAGATTCATAAAACATGATTCTCCTGAGCCGATTCAATTGTAGAGATATAAGGGCGGTTACTGACCGCCCTTATTTTTATTTAAATGATTCAGAACAATAGGACTCTCCCGTCCCCAGGGTTTAAGTTCTTCCGTAGTCGGAAAAATCTTTTTCATAGAATCCGATTCGTAAATATTTCCATTTTGAATGGTATAGAGAATATGCGTAGAATTGAAAATATCTTCTAAAGGATTATCAGTCAGGACAATTATATCCGCCAATTTTCCTTTTTCTAAAGATCCAATTTCTTCTTGTAAACTAATCTTTTGTGCACCTATTAATGTGGCAGCCTTTAAAGCCTCGTAATTAGACAAACCATTTTTATAAGTAAATGACCATATCTCCATGTGAGTTCCTATCCCCGGCAATGGATTTCCGTGACCTCCTACAGAAATATTGCTTCCTAAACTCCTTAAATCTTTTATCATCGCAGACGCCCTTTCAATTTCCCGTCTTATTTTCTCATTTGTTAAATCATTACGATGATTTTTAGAATTTGATCCTTTGGCAAAAGATGAAAATTTATTTTGAAATAGAATATTGCCATTCAAATTAATTAATTTTGGTTCTTCGACTTTAGTGCATTCTTGGAAAAGATTTCCAATTTGGGGACTAACTATAAATGTTGGAGTATAATGTACTCCGCTTTGTCCTATTAGTATTTTTACATCGTTTTGAAAAAGAGAATTTCCTATTTCATGCTCTATGGCCGTATATCCAAGAATAATCCTACTCAAAGCTAAATTTAGAAATTTTTGATGGGCAGTAATCCCAATATCTTCATTTTTAGCTGCCTCTCTTAACCAAATTCTTTTATGAGTATTCCTGATTGAATATTCTTTGATAGGACCGGGAACATCAATTTTCTTATAACTTTTCACAATACGGATGGCATCGTTTTTATTCGTTATATTTTTATAATCATACTCATGAGGTCCGGGTTTTTCTAAAATAATATTTCCAGAAGCAAATATTCTTGGCCCTGCCAAATCACCTACTTCAATCATTTGAGCTCGTTCTTTATAATCCAAAATATTTACTGAAGGATCATAAATAGCTGTGACCCCAAAGGCTAAATTGCCTATATAGTTATTTTCTTGTTGGTTTATAAATTCATGAGGAGAATGATGATAATGTGCATGCACATCAATTAACCCAGGCATAATAGTTTTTCCTTCCAGATCGAAAATTTTATAATTTTCGGGAATTGAAATATTATTGGAACCTATACTTTGAATGCGGTTATTTTGAATCAATATTGTTCCATTTTCGACAATCTCATCTTTTTGATTCATCGTTATGATTCGGGCATTGGTCAGTGCATATTGAGTTTTGGGAATGTCCCGAGGCTTTTGAACCTTGATTTCTGTTATTTTAGCGGTTGCTCCGGCTCGAATATCATGCTGATAAATTTCTTCCGCGGAAGCCCACATTAAAGTATATTCATCTTGCCAATAAATATAACTTGGCGCAATCTCAAAAATAGATTTCGCTTTAGGTAATAAGACATCATAAACATAGCCGCCATTATAATGCGCCTCTTTAGTAATAAATTCAGATTGATCCGCGAAGTTTAAATCAGTCGAAAATGGAAATACATCTAACCATATTTTTTCATCAAAAATAAAGGCTATTTTTTTTGCATCTGGTGAAATTAATATTTCATCACTGTGAAAGGGGATGGGAATTTCTTGTTCAATTTCTTTAGTGTTCAAATTTATCCGCGAATAAGATGAGATATTTTTACTTTTTTTTGCTATAAAAATATTTTCACCATCGGGATGATAAACGGGGATAGGATAAAATCTTTTAGTTAATTGGGAAATAGGATAAATCCGTTTAATAATATTACTTCTGTATTGTAAAGAAGGTTTTTCCTGATCAAATACTTTTATTTGATGAATATCTAAGTGATAATTTACTGTGTTTGAAGCTGGGCTTAGTCTTCCCGTTCCCATTTTATTTTCTGTTTCATCTGCGATAAAAACTATCTCGGAGCTATTCGGAGACCAAGCGGGGTTTATATATCTTCCGGGAGTGATTGTGATTTGAGTTTCCTTTCCGGTCAATATTTCTCTTATATAAAGATGACCCATTTCCCAATCATTCCAGGTGGTATAAGCCAAATACTTTCCATTTGGAGACAAACTTGGAGAGACTTCAAACCTTTCTATATCGGCGTAATATTCTCTAATCTCTCCAGTCTTTTTTGAATACCCCCTTAGTTTTCCAAAGGCTCCTAAATAGATGGTATCAATATCTTTTCGCATAATAGGATTACGTAATACTTTTGCCGTGATTAAGCTGTCTGAAATATATCGAGGAGTAGACTGAAGTGGTTTTTTGATTTTTTTTCGGATATCCACTTGAATAGGAATAGGTTCATATTCTTGTGTGTTGGTATTCATTTTTACAATTTTTCCTTGATGATCTAATACTATAAAATTATCATTTATAAAATCATAATCATAAATTGAAGTTGAAAAGAAGGAGGTCTCGTCTCCCTCAAAAAGAAGTTTATTCTCATGGGTGTCAAAATCCCATTTCCTTAATTGTTGTTTATAGAAATTCTGTTCATTTTTTATATAAAAAAGTAGTGATTTGCCAGAAGGGCTTATTTTAAAATGAGACACTACCTTGTTTCCCGGAATTTTATCAACAAATACATCTTGTTTTTTTTGCAAATCATAAACCCAAAAAGCACCTTCTTTCTGAAAACCTGCTAAAGAACTTTTATTATTAACAGATAGAGTTCGATTGATTATCTGAAGAATGGACTTCTCATCTTCTTTAGCTTTTCTTATTGGAGTGGATTTACCTGACTGAAGATAAAAACTGAATAGGCCATCTTCACTTGGGATATAAATTTCTTTATTATTTTTCCAATACCCGTGTAGAGGGTAATGAATAGATTCTATAACAGGGTACATAAATTTAGCGTGAGATTTTAAATCATAAGTCCATACTTGAAATTCTCCTGATTCGTCACTGATATAAGCTAGGGTCTTTCCATCGGGTGACAATTTTGCCCCTCGTTTCAAATGTTCATCCTGTAATATTACTTTAGCTTTACCGCCTTCGATCGGTACTTGATAAATATCTCCAAGCACATCAAAGATAATATGTTTTTTATCCGGTGTTACATGTATATTGGGAAGGGTAAATCGATCCGTGGTGAACTCAATTAGTTGTTCATCATCCTGAAATTCGGAAGGTTGGTTTTGAGCAAAGCTCAGGTTTCCTGTGCTTAGAAAACTAACTAAGCACAAGCACCAAAGATAGTGTTTTTTCATTTTTAATAACCAGGATTTTGAGTCAAAAGGGGATTGCGTAGTAAATCTCGCTTTGGAATGGGGAGAAGTTTGGCGTGAGGAGACCATTGAGGTTTTTTCTCTCTCAACACCATATCAATTTTCCCAAACCGTTTTAAGTCCAACCAACGATGTCCCCACTCACTAAAAAACTCTCGTCGTCTTTCTTCAAGCACCATTTGTTTGATGTCGGTAATATCACTCATTTCCCAGTTCTGAAGACCAGCACGATTTCGGATCATGTTCAAGTCGGCTAGAGTTTGATCTACATTCCCCATCATCGCATAAGCCTCCGCTCTAATCAAGTATAATTCAGCTAAACGCATGACCATGGAATATTCTTCAGTATCACCACCATTTTTAATTTTATACTTAAAGGGATAATAGTAAGTATCAGTTCCTTCAGAATATACATTGATCCAATTTGAAAGTCGCAAGTCGTTATTCTGCCAAATCGACAAGAAATCCTCTGTAAGAGCTGAGGATGCAGAAGTACCAGCGGTTGAAGGATTGTTTTCTACAATATAATGATATCCTTCTTTACCACCATTATATGGATTAGTAGGAACCAATTGCCAGATAGCCTCTGCGCTATTAGCTTTGAACACCTTATCTAAATCGGTCAACATGAAGTTTTCTGATTCAATAACCTGGCTGGCTGATTCAATCGCCCAATCATATTGCCCTTCCCATAAGGCTATTCTTGCCAAAAGCGTATATGCTGCATATTTTGTTGGCTTGATCCGCTCTCCATGACTATATGAGAAATTTTCAGGAAGATAAGTTATAGCGTCATTTAGATCCTGTTTTATTTGAGTATATATTTCCTCCATGGAATTTCTAGCCAAACTTTTGTTTGTGGAATAATCAGTAGTTAACACCAGAGGGACATTGCCATAAAGATGGGTCAGATAATAATAAATAAAAGCCCTTATAAATTTTGCTTCAGACTCAATTCGCTCTTTAGTTCTTTCAGAAAGATCATCATTGTTCAATATTCCTTTTAAAAGAGAATTGACTTCGTATATAAATTTATATGCACTGCTCCAAAGGTAAAAATTGTGATCACTGTCTGCAGGAATGTCATTTCTATAAAAATTAACTCGTTCATTGGCATTATTGTATTCTTGCGCATCATCGGCCAAAATATTGCCTAAATAGCTAACACTTGATGTATTTCCACTGGCAAATCCGTTGTTTTCTAATTCGTAATATAAAGCTTCCAGAGCTGCAAGAGCTGTATTATCATTCTCAAATATTAATACAGCATCTAACTGACTGGAATTGGGGTCTACCTCTAAAAAATCATCGCATGAGATGAAAATGAGGCTCATAACTATTAAAAATTTCATTTGTTTCATAATAATTTTAGATTGTGAATTTTAGGCCAACATGAAGACTGCTTAAAGTAGGAAGACTTATTGGGTCTCCAGACTGGGGATCAAAACCCTTATAAGGAGTAAGGGTGAACAAATTTTGACCTTTTATATAAAATTGTGCTTGTTGGATCTTTAACTTAGACAATAAAGTTGGTGGTACTTGATAACTTAAAGAAAGAGATTTCATTCGGAAATAGGTGGCATCTACAATAGCTTTGTTGCTATTTAGAAAGTTATAATGGTTAACATTGTAGCGTTGTGTATAAGCCTGATACTCTCCATACGGATTGTCTGCTTGCCATCTATCCAATACTTCGGTTGACATGTTGGCAAATCCTCCAGGTGAACCAATTGAAAGCACCGGATTTTTATCTTTTTGTTTAACAAATTCAAATAAAAATGAAAGAGTCCAGCTTTTGTATTGAATTTGATTATTCCAGCCTCCATAAAACTTACGGGATAAATCTGCAATAACCACTCGATCATCATTATTTAAAACCCCATCAGCATTAACATCTTCAAAGGTGTATTTACCCGTATCTGGATCAATTTCAGTATAGTTATACAATTTTTGAACGCCCAAAGACTTTCCTGTCACATAGCTCGATGCATAACTTGAAGATTCCAGGTCAGGGAAGGCTACTAATTTATTTTTAGGAATAGTTAAATTCAAAAATGAATTCCAATTCCAATTATCATTTTGAACAGGAATCAATTGAATGCCCAATTCCCATCCGGTATTTTGAATAGTCGCAGGAAAATTGCCTTGAACTGTCGTAAAACCGGTTATACTTGGTAACTGTAAACCGATTAATTGGTTATCACTTCGTTCAAGATGCCACCCGGAAGACAATAAAAATCTATCATTCCATAAACCAAAATCTAAAGCTAATTCCAGTTTCGTGTTTTTTTCCCACGAATAAGATGGATTATGGAGTTTACTTGGAGCCAAACCTCCTTTGCTTATGGAGTTTGGATAGACATATAAACTATAATAAGTGTCACGATATTGATAATCTCCAATATTGTCACTTCCGGTTACCCCATAGCTTCCACGTATTTTCCCCGTGCTAATTTGAGGAATTGTATTTACAATAAAATCTTCTTTATAAAAATCCCATGCAACTCCAACTGCTCCGAAGTTCCCGAATCTGTTTTTTTCTCCAAATCTCGAAGAACCATCCCTCCGTCCGGTAAGATTTAAATGATATTTATTTTCATAAGAATATCCAATTCTTCCATATAGTGCCGCATATCTATAATCAATAATTGCATCTAGTAAAACACTGTTGATTTCAGCCAAGGCTATATTGCCCACTTGTGATTCCGAATAATACCCAGTACCTCTTAGATATTTTTCTGCATTTGTACTTTTTTGAAAAGAACTGCCTATTAAACTGTTGATTCCGTGTTTTCTAAAGTTAATTGTATAATTAAGTTGAGGCTCCACGATAATATTTTTTCTTGAATTTATTCTGTTATTACTCATTGATTGAGCAGAGGATAGATGCAATGGATTTATGTTTTTCTTATAAAACCATTCTTGATCATTTTGATCCAAATGGTTGAATCCGAGATTTACTTGAGCTTCTAAACCTTTTAAAACTCGATATTGTAGTTGACCATTCCATTGCCAATTCGACAATCGCATAATATTGGGATTAGATAATCCGTATAAAGGATTTTTGAAAGTGGGATTACCATATTCGTCCAATTCCCAATTAATATTTCCTTCTTCATCAAATAAATCTGGAGTATTTGGTGCTAACCTGATCATATTGGAAAAAAAAGCTCCTACCTGAAAAAGTCTAGATTTTTGGTAACTATAATTGATGGAAGTGTTTAGGTTGAGTTTGTTGTTCTTGCTTCTATGATTAATATTTGCCATCAGATAATTGTTTTGAAAACCAAAGTCTCCAGGAAATACCGTGCCTTCCTTTTGAAAACCACCAGAAAGCAAAAAGGAAGTTCGGTCTGTTCCGCCACTTAAACTCCCTTGATATTTTTGAAACTCGGACTTTCTGCCTATGAGTTCTTTTTGCCAATTGGTATATCGGTTTTGATCCCATAGCAGTAAGTCGGGAGCGTTGGAATTGGTAGGAGTGACACCATCGTTTTCAAAAGCTTCACGACGCATTTCCAGATACTGAGCGGTATTCATAAGCTTCATAAACCTACCCACCCAAGATACCCCCGTTTCTGTTTGTAGCTCAAATTTGGTTTTGCCTGCCTGACCTCTTTTAGTAATGATAATGATGACCCCGTTAGCACCACGAGAACCATAAATAGCGGTGGCGTCGGCGTCTTTTAGTATTTCTATACTTTCAATTAATGAAGGATCAAGAGTGGCTAATGGATTTACTCCAACAGCCCCATCATATACGGCACTTAAATGACCTAATCCTCTATTATCTATAGGTATTCCGTCAATAATATATAAGGGTTGAGTCTCTAAATCTCCTCTTAAACTTTTCTGTCCCCTTAATTTTACCAATGGTGCTTGCCCTTTCAAACCTGTTCTGGTTTCCACTTCCAATCCCGCCACTCTGCCTTGCAAGGCTTCCATAGGGGAGTGGATCACTTGTTGTTGGAGTTGGTCGGTATCTATTTTAGTGACATTACCTGTTTTGGTACGCTCAGCAAGAGAATAGTAGCCTCCCGTAATCTCTACAGCTGCTAATTGTTCAATGTCTTCTTGCAGTGAAACATTTATGTTTGTACGGTTTTGAATGGGAATGGTAAGCGTAGTATATCCTAGATAGGATATTTGGAGGGTGTCCGTTGGTTTGGCGGTAATGCTGTAACGCCCGTCAAAGTCTGAGACTGCTCCAATAGTGGTGTTTTTAATTATAATACTTGCGCCAGATATGGGCAAGTTGCCGTCAGTGACCTTGCCAGTGACCAGTAGGTGTTGTGCGGTGAGTGGCAGGGTGAAAATTAGTAAAAGTAGATTACAGCCAAAAATGCGCCGTAGCCTTGTTGTGTTATGATTTTTTATCATAATTTTGTGTTGGTTAAAGTGATACATTTATTTTAACTCTTGGCCTGCTCCAACGGTCGTCGAAAACTTGGGAGTGGGCTTTTTTTACCGTATATATTTATCGGTAAGGTTGATTGTAAGGCATAAAAGAGAGCAGTTATAGCTGTGCAGCATAATTATGTTGCATCACTATTGGTGGCATCGAGCCGGCCAAAAAAGGCATAGCTGTCCTGGCGCGGCCGTATCCACGTTTGACTAACTCATTTTATACCTACCGACAGGCGATGCTGCGGAAACCGTCGTGCTATTAATCCGGGATTAAAAAAAAGATTGATTGAGCAAGGGGATTCTAAGAGGTTATAACCGGAATCAAAAAGGAAAGGTGCTTCCCCAAGCTTTTAAGTTAAATAGGGTTTTTTGGCTTTTGGGCATAGATAATATCAAAGAGCGACAGTCCTGGCCTATGGTACCTAAGCTGGTTGATGTTTGGAAATCTTTGTTTTTTCATGCCTTTAAGTAATTACCTCATTAAACACAATAAGTTTAAGTAGAGTTTGCGCATAAAAAAGGGCGTGGAACTCTACATATCCGCTTTGGGGTACTGGCATACCTTGCATACAGATAAGAGAGGCCACGCCCGGGTCGTGAGCCAATCTGCTTATCCTCTCGTATGCTAAAAAGTGCCAGTTTTCAAAGCGAGATTTTAAGCAATAGCTTTCAATATTCTATTGCAAAATTACCTTAATAAGTAATTTGTTCCAAATATAATAATAATTTTTCAATTGTGACATATTTGTCAATGATAATTTTGACAAACATGTCACTTTTATTTAATGAAACAAACTGAAGATAAATATTTTATTGCATTGAGTGACCACATTAAAGCAATACTTGACTCTAAAGAAATTGATGTGGCTGATTTAGCAGCGGCAGCGGATATCGATAGGAGACAAGTTTATAGGTTGTTAAATAAAGAGAATGTTCCAAAATTATCAACTTTGGTTCGTATATCACTGGCTGCGGGAATTGAGCCACAGCAACTTTTCGCTTTAAAATTTGATTTTGAAGCTTATATGAAGGAAAATAACATACTTAAAGTTGTGAAGAAAAAGAAAAAATAATACTGAAGAAAGTTTAGGTTTTATTATTAAAGCTGAATTAGCAATGTTATTGAGAACTTAATAGCTTGTCGGACCAATAATTTCACTGTCTACAGAGACAATGATAAACAATATTTACAAAAGAGAATTTTGGTGTTATGAGAAATTTATTGTTAGCTTGATAACTACATCCGAGATGTGGAAAGAAAAATTTGTCTTTTCGATTGATTATTTTATTTGTGGTTATTTAAAAAGCTTACAATAATGTTCTGGAAGAAGAAGGATAGACGCTATAATAACTATTTTGATAATTACTCCAATAAACTTTTGGGTAGTTTGTTGGGTGGTGCTTTTTTTGCTATAATAATATTTATCATCTATTTGATTGCTCAGCTATTTTAATCAATTTAAGTTATTTTATTGTTTATTTGATTCTAGTAAAAATACAATTACTGAATTAAATTCTCTAAAAAACATCATTTTCAAGAGTGAGTGTTTTATAACTTATTTCTTTCCGGTTTTGATTTTTACTCTATTGTTTTCGTGTTTTACACATAAAAAACGGCTTGTGCGGTTTCCCGCATTGATGTGGTTTTGGTATCGGTTATATTTGGGTTTAGATGCTATGCTCATATGGTAGATTGTATATCCACGAAAGCACTAAAAGTATAACAGATAGAAAGTCTCTTTGAGGATTTGTAACAAAAGAGTGATATATTAGCTAAATGTTATATGTCAGAAAATCAACTCAATTATGATTGATTGTAGTTGTTTTGTGGCTGGTATAGATGAGTTCTTTAATTGTGTAAAAACATACGTATGAAAATAAAATTCCTAAAAGCAGGAACAGGAGATTGTACAATTATCAATCATAACTTTAAAAATATTATTATCGACGGAGGTAATGAAAGCACCTATCTAATCTCTGAATATTACGAAATAAAATCAAGGAATGAGAGAATTGATTTCCTTATTATTACCCATCATGATGATGATCACATTAAAGGAATTTTAGATTTATTTAAGGAAATAGAAATTAGAAATGAGGAGCCATTAATTGACAATGTTATTTTTAATTCTCCTAGAAAAATATTAAATAAAATTGAAAAAATAAAGGAGTCGAACTTACTTTCATACAAACAGGCTCATGAACTTGAAAAATATTTGATAAATCATCCTAATATAAATTGGGAAACTTCATTAATTAAAGAATTAGAAGCTAAAATAAATTTAGTATTTCATGACCAGAATTTATCATTTAAAATATTTTCACCCAGTAAAGATATATTGGAAAAGTATGCATCAAACAAAGGTGCCTATTTAACCAGCGATTATAGATGTGATTGGAATTCTTCATTATCTACTTTAATCAAATCCATTGATGACAAAAGTCAAGATACTTCATCAAGTAATATGACAAGTATTGTTTTATTACTTATGTACAAAGACAATAATTATCTTTTTACTGGAGATGTTACACCGATTCGTTTAAGTGAAATTATTGATGAAATAAGACTCCAAAATGAAAGTGTTAATTTTAAGTTGATAAAACTACCACATCATGCAAGCTATAAAAGCCTTAATTCAGAAATTTTACAAAAGTTAAACTGTAAGAATTTTGTAGTATCTACAAATAGTAAAAAACATTATTTACCTAACAAGAAAACATTTCTTAAAATAGTTAATAGCAGAAAATCAAATGAGATTATCAATTTTTTCTTCAATTATGGTGAGGTTATTAGTAATTTAAAAATATCAAAAATAGATGAGGAAAAGTACAAATTCAATTTAATTTCTAATAATAAAGATGATGGTTATGTCTTTGATATCTGAAACATTAAAATCCTGTTCTGTTAAAATAGAATCTATCGTTGCAGGGGTTCCGTCTATTGGATCTGGAATAATATATCAGACACCTAATAAATGTCATTACAATTATATTCTAACAGCAAAACATCTATTATCTGAAGACTCATATACAGAGTTTGAATTTAATAAGCTTCAAAGCGTTGAAATTAAACACTATACAGGTGAATTTGAAAGATTGAATTTTTTAAAGGGCAAAAGCTTAAATGAAAGTGATATAATAATTTTCGAAAAAGAAGATTTAGCAATTTTGAAAATTCAAAAAACAGAAGGAATTAGTTTCCCTTCTATTTTAGTTTCTGACGAGTTAGAAAATGATGAACTTATATTTTCTTGTTGGTCTGTTTTTAAGGCCAATGAAGATGCATTAAGCCTTTTTAAGTTTATTCGAAATGATCCTTCAGAGAAAAAAATTAATCTCGAAAGTAATGTTACGAAAGAATATCTCAACGGTTTGTCAGGAAGTGGTGTTTTTATACATAATAAAAACACACTTTTAGGGGTAATATCCAAATATCCAAACGAGAATTTTGAAAATTCAACAATAGAATGTTCTAGAATATCTTTCGCTAGTATAAATGCGAAATTACAAGCTTTAGGTTTCATTCAATTAGATACAAAAGCAAGTTATTTAAAACGTGAGATTGAAGGAAAAATAGTTGAGCTGTATCAGGCTCAAATCAATAATTCGTATTTGGATCTAAATATTGCAATTGAAAGAACAAGGACCGATATGAACGATGATTGGTATTATGATTCGTTACAATATATAGATCTTTTAAATTCAGATTACTTATATGCACAACTAAAAGAATATTTTTATCAAAATTCTTACAAAGCCTCTAAAGCTGAAAAATTTTATATCCCAAAAGATAATTTTACATTAAGAGAAGCCTATATTTTACCATTGATTGATAGAATTATCTATATGTCCATTGTGGGAGAATTAGGGGAGCTAATTGATGATTCTTTAATTCCCAATGTTTATGCATCCCGATATAATAGAATAAATCAGGATAGTTTGCTTATTAACGGTGTAGAGCAATGGTTAAAATTGAAATATAAGATTTCGCAAGAAATAAATAAAAAAAACAAAGACCATTTTGAATTCAATTGTATTCTCCATGTTGACATTTTAAATTACTATGATAATATTGATAAAAAATTACTTGTTGAAAAATTAAAAAGAATTGCCACAAATAACAATCATTTAAATTCAATTAAACTACTTGACACATTCTTGTCTAGCTATTCAGAAAAAAGTACTGGACTACCTCAGAATAATGATGCCTCAGCATTATTATCAACTTTTTATTTGAATCAAGTGGATGCCTTTATTAATAATCATACACATTCATACTTTAGATTTGCCGATGATATTAAAATTCTATGTAAAGATAAATATGAAGCTCGTAAATTTTTAGTTTTACTAGAAAAGGAATTGAAAAGATGTCAGTTATCCGTGAATTCACAGAAGACTAAAATCGTTGAAATAATAGATGCATATAAAGGAAAAGAAAAAAGTGACCTGATAATAACAAGAGCAGAAATCGCAAATATTTTCAACCCTAAAATCGGGCTAATTAAAGTATTATCAAAATCATCGAATTATCAGTATAGAAATGAAGCTTTTCATTCAGCAATCAATCTTTTAGGTGAAAATATTAATGTTGATGGTAATGAAAACGATGAGCAATCAAGAAACTTAGTTTTTGCTCTAAGAATAATTGAATTCTTAGGGAAATCAAAAATCCATTTTCAATCTTATCAGAATGAATTGCTAGAATCTTTATCAAAAGCAGTTAAAGTTTTAAAAGATAAACCTTGGATTACTCCACAAGTTTGTAAAATTCTATCATTAATAGAATCCGATCAATTCGCCACCTTATTTGCACTAGACTTAAAAGAACTAGTTCTTAATGAACATCTGAGTCTATATCCTTATCAACAGTTTCAAATCTGGTTATTATTTGCAAAGCAAAAATTTGAAAGCAAAGACTTAATAAAGTATTCAAGTCAACAAATAGAAATTAATGATTCTACTCAAAAGGCTACAATTTCTGCACAGATTTTATATTTGAGTACCATAGATAAGAATTTCAAAAGAATTCTTTTAAGAAAATTAGAAGAAGATTTCACTACCGGGTATTTCCAAAACAGAGCCACATTAATAGCTTTAAGGTCTTTTAATCTTTTAGAACCCAAAAAAGAAACTATCCATCCTGCTTTATCAAACTCATTTCCATTCACATCAAAATTTGGACATAAAGACTTAGTTTTCTATCGTGATATTGAATTAATAAATGAAGAGCAAGATTTAATAGAAGAACTATTCTCAATATGAAAGAATTTATTATCTGCTTTACAGAAAACAAATGGTGTTCATTAGATATATCTAATGATGATTTTATCGAAGATTATAATATCTCAATTAGAAATAGGTATTATACATTTCAAGTTTCTGACTTGATTAGAGAAATTAAATCTAAAAACTTCAAAACGATCCCTGAGATTATTAATATAGAATCTTTTGATAAACAATTTTCTCAAAAAGGAAAAGACCTTCTAGATTTTAAAAAATGGCATATATTAAAAATCTTAAGAAAGGAAGAAATAATTGACTCACATTATAGAGTTACTGATTTAAAAGATTTCTTACTTAAAATCAAAGAATTTATAATTAAATTAAAAGAAGATTCAGAAGTTGAACTTAAACGTTTTAATGAAATCGAACTTAAAATTAATGAAATTATTTATAAAACATCATTTGAAGGAATAAAAATTGACAGAGATATATTAGACAAAAAATGTATTGACTTACATAGAATTATTTATGAAATAAAAAATGAGTTTCAATTTTCACATAACATTTTTCAGCCAGAAAATTTTGAGACACAAGCTCATTATTTGAAAAAAAATAGTTATAAGATATTAGTATCCATTGAGAAGACAGTAAGTTTGCTTAGAAAATCCGATGTCATCTGTGAAAAATTTAACAAATTAAATAGATTGACTAAAGATTTGAAAACTTTAATGTTACTAAAATCAAGGCTTGGCGGAATTGATTTTGTTAATCCATATTTTGTAGGCTTCGGATCAATAACATCAAGAATCATTATAAAAGAACCATCACTTCAAAACTTAAGAAAGGAAAATCGAAATATAATTGTTCCAAATGATGGAAAAGAATTATTTTACATTGATTATAGTCAATTTGAAGCCAGTATTTTAGCACATTATTCAACTGATAATGAACTTTTAAAATTAATAAATACGAATGATGTCTATTCGGATATTGTTGCCAAAATATACAATAAAGAAGTGAATGAGGATAGTAGAAAAGAGGCTAAAATACTTTTCTATCGTTATTTGTATGGAGATACATTCGAAAATAATCTAAAATTTAAAAAGCAAGTCGAGAATTATTTTAACAGATTTAAAGAGTTAGTTAAATTTAAAGAAGATTTAAAGAATGAATCAATTGAAAATGGATATGTTAGTGCTCAAAATGGCAACATTAGAAAACTTGATTTTAATAATGAAAACATATGGATTTTAAGTCATTTTATACAGTCCAAAGCATCCTATATTTTTAAAAAAGCTATTATCGAAACATACCAAAATGTTAAAAAAGCGAGGTTATTAATACCATTACATGATGGAGCGTTGTATGAAATAAACATTGAAGATTCTGAAAAAATTAAACTTCAAATAATAAATGTTTTCGTCAAAACGTTTAAAAATGAATGTAATTTACTAACCAATCCACTAGCAAAAGAACAGGAATTTTACAGCAATTAGGGATAACATTGGTAGTTGTTGCACAACTTCCATTTTTTAAATATAGTTTGGTAAAACCATAAAACCAGTATTAAAATAAAAAATTTGGAATACATGTTAGATATCTGTGAATCCGAAAAAATGTGTGAATATTGTGGCGAAACTTATCATGTAATGGACAACGGTTAAATTTAGACTTCGTTTTCTGAATACCCTTATGGTTTTGTGTTTTAAATATCCTTAAAGATATAGAGTTGTAAACTATTAATAAATAGCACTATAATAGGTTTGGATAGGCTGTTTGGATTTTGGATATTTGTGATTATGTGATATTTTATTAAGAGTATGGTGCAAAAAATTATAGAAATTATTGAATACGAAAATGAAAGTCACAAAGTCGACTTTAAAAAAGTTGAATATTCATTAGGACGAGAACCGAAAAAAAATGAAATTTTAAAAGACTTTTTAAGTTTTGTCAATCATATATCCGATGATGATAAATATATAATTATTGGTGTTAAGGAACTTCAAGACAAATCAAAAGAAATTAACGAAATAGAATCTCCTACAGATGAAGCTAAATATAGGCAATTCATCAATGAATATATTGAACCTCAAATAAATTTCGAATACGGTAACTTCAAATATAACAACAAAACGATTTGTTACTTTAGAATTTTCAATAATGTCGATAGACCTTACCTAATTAGAAAAGAATGTAAAAATCCTATTGACGGAAAGACTGATTTTAAATATGGTGATGGATTTATAAGAATTGGAACTTCAACTCAAAAAATAGGAAGAAAAGAAATTGATGATATTTTAAAAAGCAAACAAAAATATAATAATAGAAAAAGTGATATTATTATTCACCCAATAATTGGTAAATCAGAAAACAATGAAGTTTCAATATGGAATGTAAAATATTTAGATATTAATATTGAAAATATTTCGAATAAATCCATCGAATTAGATATTGAAATGAATATCATCAAAAAAGATAATTTTGAACTTTTAACAGAATCTGAATTTATTAGAGAAATTCAAGAAAAAGAATATCAAAGAAGAAAAGCAAATTCACCTTATTCAATAAGTATTACACAAATTAGTACTCCAATTTTAAATATTCATACTACTACCAAAGTTACTGACGAGATTTTTGGAATTCAGAGAAACCCAATAAAAAGTAAATATGGAATAACAATACCTCAAAACTCAATTTATGAAGACGTATTTTTACAATCAGTAATTCTATTGCAAAGCTCGGAAAATGTTATAGAAGCGGAAGTTATCATTAGAAGTGATGATTTTAAGGATGGAGCATTGAAAAAAAACATAAGATTTATAACATAAAAACATCACGTAACATCGGTAGCCGTTGCATAACTTCCATTTTTTAAAAATAGTTTGGTAAAGCCATAAAAACAGACCTCTTTTAAAGTGATTTTAAGGGGTATTCTTTAAAAAAATAGTTATCCATGCGATGGTGATTATAGTATAGTACATGTAAGGTTTGTGTAATATAAAATATGCAGTGTAATTTACTTGTAGGTAATTGTTAATCTGGGTGTTTGGTGAGATAATAAAGATTGACAAATTTGATTAACTTGGGGGAATAGATAAGTTGGTAAACATTTAACTAAAAGCCATGGCAATAATTAATGAAAGTGGGAATTCTTTAAATTCCGAAGTTAGTTTAAACGAAGATTTAAGAAAACTTTCCGAAGGAGAATCAAAGGATATAATTCTAAAATTATGTGTTAAGCATAAAGGAAGTTTAATAAGTTCAATTAGCTTGAAAAAACTATTGTTTCCTAATGCTTCATTAGATGAAATAAAATTTTTAGTAAATAAAATTGATAATACTTACGACAAAGTAGCTGATGTTAGGACTAGTCGTCACGAATCATATATTAGCTCAAATGGAATTACCGATATTTTCTTACAACAAGGAGGGTTTACTAAGGTAGAAAAGGACGAAAATAAGTCATTAAAAAAGCAAGCAAAAAAAGACAAACTTGAACTTGAAAAAGCTAAAGTCGATTTAGAATTAGCAAAAAAAATGCTAAAAGAATTTCCAATAACTAAATGGACAGCAAGAATTAGTCTAATCATAGCCATTAGTTTAGCTGTTTTCGAACTTGTCAAATACTTAAATCAAAAATAGTATTAATTAAGGATTGAAGAATTAAAAAAACAGTAAAAGTTTATTGTGAAAGGAATATGTGCATTATATAATAAAGAAGCGGAGTTAATGGAGAGTCATATTTTTCCTAAATTCGTTATAAAACACACAAAAAAAACTGGTTCAAGATATTTAAGAAGATTCGTAGAACCAAATAAAAGAGTACAAGACGGACTTAAACTTCATCTCTTAAGTTTTGAAGCAGAACAGGAATTTTCGCTTCGAGAGAAATGGTTTGCGGAAAATATATTTGAACCATATTTATGTGGTAAACGCACGTTTGAATACGACAAAAATCTGTATTATTTCGCTATTTCGTTTCTTTGGCGAATATTAGTTGCTGAGTTTAGAACTGATGATAATTTAAAAAATAAATGGTATTTCGAGCAATTGAAAAAAGTAGAAATCGAATGGAGAGATTTCTTAGTGGATGGAAAAACACCTAAAACTTATCACAACGTAAATTTATTATTCACGGATAGAATAATATCACACACAACTGATTTGACAAGTGTAGATTTCTATTTTACCAGAGTAATAGACGGAACAATAGTTGATAATCCGAATCATACTTTTGTTATTATGTATGGAAAATTTAACCGATTCGTATTTTGGAGCGTTATAAAAAGTCCTGATTATAAGGATGAATTGTATGATGTAGAAATTCATCCAAGAAAAGGAACTTTCGAAATTCCTCAAGGTTTGGATTACGAGCCAATTACCTCGTTTATGAGTAATCGAATTAGAGAAATTGAAAAACTCCCGTTGCCAAATCAAGCACAGCAAGATAAAATTGAAATGGAAATAATGAAAGACCCTCAGGGATTTTGGAATTCCGATGCTGGGCAATCGCTTTATAATGATAAGTTTAATTTATAACAATAACTGTAGTTGGATACGGCCTAGTATGAATGCAGTGTTGACTGAGCAAGTGTCGTGTCTTTGCTAAACCTTCTTATAAAAAATAAATTGATAAAATAGTTGGTAACAAGCTGAACAAAAATCATGACCATAAAGAAAATTGACCATATTGGAATTAATGATTTGTTTTGGATTCACATAAGGCCTCACTTATGGAGTTTTAGTTTTAAAGGAATTCCAAGCCAGCTACATTTTACATTTGCGAAAAACAATAAATCTGGAATTAATTTTCATATTACAAAAAACATAAACGATCCAAAGTATCCGAACAAAAAACCATTTATTCCAATTTTAGAAATTGATAAAGAAGTTATTTCATCAGATTTGAATTCATTGTTCTTAAAAATGTTTTTTGGAATGCTAAATGAAATTAACGTTAAAGAAAATTCGGAATTTACTTTCTTGAGTTTTGAGGACTTGAATAAAGATAAATCGTTCGGAGTAAACTCCGAGGAGTTTTTTAAATCATTTGAGGAAGTTTCTAAAATAACTCAAAAAACAAGACTTAAAGTAAATGAAGGATGGACTGATAAACTTATGGAATTAACTCAATCTGATAGAATGATTGATTTAATTAATGAAAATACCAAAGAAATTGATAAATCAAAATTAAAGGAAATTGATAGTGGGATTTTATTGAGCGATGACAAAACCTTGTGTGTGATTAAAGTTTACGATAAATGGTATGAATTGTCAACCTACAAAAAACCGATTGAAATGTTTAAACAGGTTATTGACGAACAGCACGTAAAATTTATTTGGTATAATATTAAACGTTCGATTGTTATATTAAAATCAGTTAATTCTTGGAAAGAAACAGAAAATAGATACGAACCGATAGAAATAATTCTGAACAAATAAGAGCCGGTTGCCAATAACTAAAAGGTTTGCTATTTTAATAGTGCTCATGACAAAATTTGTAACTTTGAAGTTATGCTTACGACATTAAATATTAAAAAAAACATTGACATATCACCAAGTAAATTTGCTGATATACTTGGTATTAAATACTCTTCTACTGTTTCTAAAGAACATAAAAAAGAAAAAGGGCAGTTCTTTACGCCCACTGTAATTTCCGATTTTATGGGAGATATTGCATCTGAGCCCAATTCAAAGGATATTTCAATATTGGATCCTGGTTGCGGAACAGCAATTTTGACATGCTCACTTATCGAAAAGTTAATCGAATTTGATTTAAACTCAATTCAATTAGTTGCCTACGAAACAGATATTGCTTTATTTCCATATACCGAACAGTCTTTGCAACACTTAAAAAAATGGATTAGAGAAAAGGGAGTCAATTTTAGTTATACACTTTTAACAAGTGACTTCATTGAAGATATGGCTAAATCAATGGAAAATCACATTGAGACTTTTGATTATATAATTTCTAATCCACCATATTTCAAACTAGCTAAAGATGATAAAAGAGTGAAACTTTTACAGCATTTGGTAAAAGGGCAACCTAATATTTATTCATTCTTCTTAGCAGTTTCGGTTAATCTTCTAAAAAAGGAAGGAGAATTGATTTATATCGTACCAAGAAGTTTTGCTTCTGGTCAATACTTTAATTCATTTAGGGATTATTTTTTCAACAACCTAAATTTAAATTTTATTCACCTTTTTAAATCTCGTAGTGAAACATTTGACAGAGATAGTGTTCTGCAAGAAACATTAATTTTAAAAGGCAGTAGAGACAGTAATACAGAAGTTATAGTCTCTACTTCAGAAGGTCTTAAAGACATTCAACAATCTTTGCAAAAGACTTTTGATCTTAACGACTTAATCGATTTAAATTCCAAAGCAAAAATACTTCATCTGCCAACAACAGAATACGAAGAAAATGTTATCCATTTATTTAAATCTTGGAATAACAAGCTGATTGATTTTGGTATTCAAATTTCTACTGGGCCGGTTGTTTCATTTCGTTCAAGAGCATTCTTATTTGAAAGTCATCAAAACTCAACCGTTTTTTTAGCCCCTTTATATTGGCTTCATAATATTACTAAAATGAAGGTTGAATGGCCAATTTTTACTCCTAATAAAAGTCAATATATAAATAAAACGGAGGTTTCCAGAAAGATGTTGGTTGCGAATAAGAATTATGTGCTTTTACGACGATTTAGCTCTAAAGATGATAAAAGTAGATTGGTTGCTTCACCCTATTTTTCCAGATTTAATGATAATGATTTTATAGGAATAGAAAACAAACTTAATTATATATATCGACTTGATGGAGAACTTCAAGAAGACGAAGCTGTTGGCATTTCTGCAATTTTAAACTCTAAAGTATTTGATACTTATTTTAGAACTTTCAACGGCAATGTAAATGTTAGTGCAACAGAAATACGATTAATGCCATTTCCAACTATTGAGGTTATAAGAGAAGTTGGGTTAAAACTGCTTGAACAAAATGATTTTTCAGAAGAAAAAATCAATTCCATTGTTGATCAGTGGTTGGAACTAAATATTTTAGCAATTGATGAATAAAATTGAAGAAGCCCAAATTATCCTAAAAGATTTAGGATTGCCTAAGTCACAGCAAAATGAAATGTCGGCTGTAACCCTTTTAGCTCTTTGCAACATAAAGGAAGATGTCAAATGGGAAAATGCTGAAAAAATAAGTCTTGGTGTTAGCAAAGGCATAATGAAATTTAGTGCTGATAACTATGGTAGAAATTATGCACCAAATACAAGAGAGACCTTTAGAAGATTTGTTCTTCATCAATTTGTTCAAGCAAGAATTGCAGATTATAATCCCGACATTCCCGATTTACCGGTAAATAGTCCAAGGGCACATTATGGAATTTCTAAAGAAGCTCTGGAAGTAATCAAAACTTTTGGGACGAAAAATTGGAAAGCAAATTCAAAAGAATTCAGAGCATCAATTGGAGATTTATCAAAAAAATATGCTAAAAGAAAAGCGGTAGATAGAGTTCCTGTAATTTTGCCAAATGGAAAAACATTAAAGCTCTCGCCAGGCAAACATAACGAGGTGCAAGCTGCTATAGTTGAGCAATTTTTACCTGAGTTTGCAGCGGGCAGTGAACTCCTATATTTAGGTGATACGGAAACAAAAGATCTTTATTCTGATAAGAAAACGTTGGCAGAAATTGGGATTCCAATAGATCAGCACAGCAAGCTTCCGGATGTTGTTTTATATCATCGTGAGAAGAATTGGCTTTATTTAATAGAAGCGGTTACATCTCACGGGCCTGTTTCGCCAAAACGCATGCACGAATTAGAAGAGATGCTTGATAAATGTGACGCGGGAAAAATATATGTGACCGCATTTCCTGACTTTTCGGAATTTAAAAAATGGTCTAATAAAATTGCTTGGGAAACTGAAATATGGATTTGTGAAATGCCAAGCCATATGATACATTTTAATGGTGACCGATTTATGGGGCCACGATAAGTAAATATATAGATTCAAATTTGCCAAAGGCAAGTTTTAAAATAATACCTCTTTTAAAGTGATTTAAAGGAGGTTGTTTTCCAAGCTGACGAGAAATGTTACGTTTTGATGTATTGGAGTGGAGGTGTTCTGTTTAACCTGAGTTAATTGCTATTTTGAAGTCTATCGTGAATTCCTTTCAAGTTTTTGTAGATTTATAGACTGGAGCTAAACTAAGTTAGTTTCACATATGTACGAGTTATCGATCAAGCTACTAAAAAGTTTACATAATTTTGAACCAAGATAAAAACATTGCAGTATCTTCTTTAATCACTATTAAGAAACCGAATGAGAAATTCATCATCTATAAAGGTGAATTCGTCTTAAAAAACTCTAATTCTGAAATAGAAACTATTAATGGTCAGATCTACTTTAAGTGGTTTCCTCATATTGGCCCAATATTTAATGGAGAAATTCTAAATGGAAATCAATTAAAGTCTTTTTCCCATGAAGAAAAATTAGAGCTTTTAATAGATGATAAGGTAATTGCTGATTGCTTTATTAGTAATCGAAATATTGATGAAAATCATACGGTTTCAGGAGGTTTTTATAATAGAATTGGAAAAACAAGAATATGAGAGCGCCGTACTAATGGCTTTTAAAACAATCGAAATAAGTATTCGTGATAAAATTAATGCAGAACCTGACGAAGTTGGAGTGCGGCTTATTCGAAAAGCTTTTCATCCTGATAATGGACCTTTAACTGACTTTGATTTACCAAAATCGGAACGAGAAGCATTTGCTCATTATATTGCAGGTGCGTTTGGATATTATAAAAATCCTTGTTCACACCGAGATGTTGAATTAGATTTTGTTGAAGCGTTTGAGCGAATTGTAGTTGCAAGCGATTTATTGAAAAAAGTCGAACCTGAATGTCCATTCTGAAAAAAAACTGGGTGTGTATAAGCAATGGCTTTTCCACGCCTACTTTGAAAATCCTGCGGATTTTCCTCTGGCAAGTACCTGTTTGCAATTGTCCGTGACGAACCACGCCACAGCTCATATGTGTGCCGAGAGTAACGACCAGCTGAAAGTCGTTACGTAACTGTTTATAAGATGGTGGAACCGACCCACCGGTGTTGTCCTACAGGGGAGAGCATCAAACCACCATAAGGTGCTTTGGTAAAGAGCCAAGGTATTGAGCGTTATGGAAAAGGCTACGCCAAGAGCTGGTCAGGTATGAATAATGGAGATGAATGCAAATGAACCTCTGATGAAGTGTCGAGAAAGTGCAACCCTCTGTCAAAAGTGTTTGAAGTATGACAAACATTATAAGTCCAGCGGTCACCTGTTTATTGGCTGGGCGGCAGGCGTCATTTAGGAGGCATGACCATTATTTGGGCTTATTTACGGAACTCGGGAACCTGAGCCAAAATGCAAAGTGAAATGTACAATAGCGCAAACTAGAGGCAGAATAGCGATGTTTGGAACAGGGGCGGACTCATCCGTAGTAGTGATGAAGTTTCTGTAATGGAAATGGAGCAAAGGGATGAGCTAATTTGATATACAGCCTGCCAACTTGAAAAAGGATGAGCTATTTTTGTATACCACTTTAGAAGAGCCGTATGATGGGAGACTATCACGTACGGTTCCCTGCCCGTCCGGCAGGCGGGTGTGAGAGGCTTGGGGTGAAACTCCCCTGGTCTACTCGACGTGTGCTGTGAGTGAAGCATAAGCTTCACGTAACTATTTATAAGATGGTGGATCCGACCCACCAGAATCTGCTTATAGG
>NZ_JALKAU010000062.1:0-4955 GCF_023015735.1 Gelidibacter sp. F63206 | reverse complement strand
TGTGGATTAAATTAGAAGAGCCGTATGATGGGAGACTATCACGTACGGTTCTGTGAGAGGGGAAGGGTGAAACTCCCTTTTCCTACTCGACACATCAACGTTGTGCAACATGCTAAAAAACGAGACAATTGAGAATTGATTATCAACATAACGAATCAAACAGCAGAGGTTATCAGGGCATTAGCCTTGATGAACAGGAATGTCGTGAACATTTGCAAGGATTGGTAAAAGACAATTTACTTGACCGTGAAGAGAGAGATGATACCCTAGGGCGAATAAGGGCTTTAAGAGACGAAACAGGATTTGATGTTAGTGATGGTCTTTTGGCAGACATTCAAGCTTTAGAAGGTGAATCTATTGAGGCTCAAAACTTCCGAGTTGGAGAAGCCTATGCCGAAGTGATTTTAGAACAAGCTTTTTCTTGCCGTTTCTACTGGAACGAATTGAGGGATACCCGTAATCCAAAGGGCAACAAAACAGGGGCAGATTTGGTTGGTTTCATTGAAGTGGAAGGTCAAGTACTTTTTTTATTTGGTGAGGTAAAGACATCATCTGAAACGGCAAACCGACCTCCACAAGTAATGACAGGTGCAGATGGAATTGAAAGTCAGTTAAGAGATTTATACAACAATAGACCAAAACGGCAAATTTTAATTTCTTATCTAAAGAGTAAAATGCGTCTTTTTCCAGAGGGTCATCCATTTAAAGTTAATTTTGACGCAGGTTTTAGGGCATACTATTCCAATCCTGAAAATTACCAACTGATTGGAGTCTTGATCCGTGATATTGAACACGATGAAAGAGATTTATCACTGAGTTATGGAAGGTTGAGTGCTCGCATATTGGACCCAATTGGGCTTAAATTATTGGCACTCTACCTTCCGATTCAACAAAAAGATTGGTTGAATATCATAAACGAGGAAAACGAATGAGCATACAGACCAAATATCACATCTTAGAACAAGCCTATCCAGATATGCTTGCGGGGATTGGTATGCTCATACAAAAGGGGAAATTATCAAGACGGTTTACAAGTCTTCAACTCGATGAAGTTGAAATCCAAGAGCTCATCAAAGCCAAAGAATTATGCGAATTACGCATCATTGAACTTTGGGAACTACGAAATACTGAGCAGACATCAAACGAATTCAAAGCCTTGTGCTCTACCTATTTTGATATTGCCAGTCAGTTACCTGCAATTGTTGAAAGTGAGTATTTCGTGTATGAGACTTTTAAGCTGATTGCATTCGGATATTTAGGAGAGCATTGGCATTTTGTAAAGCAATACCTAAAAGGGCTTGAAGAACAGATACGAAACATTGAGCTTGTTGATAACTGGAATAATAGAATCTTGATCGTTTCTTTTAAGGCAATTGTGCAATTGGTGAAAAAAGAAAATTGGCGAGATGTCAGCGAGGCTATAGGTCTTATAAATCAATTAAGAATCGAACAACAACAGTTTGAGGCCAACTTTCTTAATCAGGTAAATGAGGAAAGTCGCCCTTATGGAGCGGCTGAATTGGTTTCTTTGTATCATTTCGCTAAGAGCATCGATATTTTAGGACAATATTTATTGGAAGGCAGACCATTAGAGCCAGAAGATCAGTTGCGCTATCATTTACAGATTTCAGGTGAGTACGCCCAAAAGTCAGGCAATATAAGTTTGAGCTTGATGTATCAATTCTTTGAAGCATTTGCAGTGAAAATGGTCAGAAACACCATTTGGCACAACACAAGAGGAATCAACAATTGGGTTACACATTTTAATCGATATGTTAGTCGTCAGGAAAAAGGATTGGTTGAGTTACTTTACCCACAAAAGGAATCAATTTTAGAAGGACAGCTATTAAACCCAGCACATCGGGCTATCGTTGTAAATCTACCGACTTCCAGCGGCAAAACACTCATTGCAGAGTATCGGATTTTACAAGCTTTGAATCAATTCAGAAATCAGGGTGGTTGGGTTGCTTATGTAGTTCCAACAAAGGCATTAGTTAACCAGATTTATAACCAACTCAAAAGAGATTTGGGTAATATCGGATTAAGTGTGGAAAAAGCAAGTGGCGCCATTGAATTGGATGGATTTGAACAGCACTTGATAGAAGAAAATGGCAATCAAACCACTTTTGATGTACTTGTAACCACCTATGAAAAAATGAACCTTCTTGTTCGTCAAGGTCTTGGCACTACGGACGAAAGGTCATTGGTTTTAACAGTTGTGGACGAAGCGCACAACATTGAAGAGAAACAAAGAGGTTTAAACCTTGAGTTTCTTTTGTCAACAATTAAAAACGATTGTCAGGAAGCGAATTTTTTATTAATGACACCAGATATTTCCAATTCTGATGAAATCGTTAATTGGCTGGCTCCAGACAGAGGGCAGGTTATCAATTTAGAATTGGATTGGTGGCAACCAAATGAGCGAGTTATTGGAGCAATTCAAATAGAGGGTCAAAAAAGAGAGTATGACTATGTATTGAGAACATTGCATACAGATAAAGGAACGTACGAAGTTGGGGAAGCTGTTCCATTGTTCCCAGGAACTACCGATGAAACAGCATCTCAGGCTAGAGCGTCAAAAGTAAAAATTGCAAAAACGGTTGGGGCTAATTGTTTAAATCCTGCATCACCAATAATTGTCTTGGCATCTGACCCGAATGAAACGTATAGCATTGCTGAAACGCTGTTTGAGAAATCGGATGATAATTTTGGCTATGATGATGATGTTGATTTATTAATCAAATTAGTTCAAAGTGAGCTGGGAAATGATTTTCCCTTAGCAAGATTTTTGAGCAGACGGATTGCAGTTCACAGCTCTGCCCTTCCAGATGAAATTCGTTTTTTAGTTGAAGATTTGATGTCAAGCGAAAAATTACAGGCATTAGTAGCAACTACAACAATAGCCCAGGGAATTAATTTTCCTGTTTCAGCTGTAATTATGGGTGCCTATAATTATCCATATGTTGGGCCAATGCCAGTTAGAGACTTCTGGAATTTAGCAGGAAGAGTTGGTCGTGCTGGGCAGGATAGTATGGGGTGGGTTGGCGTTTGTGTAAGAAATGATAGTGATCTAGTGAATGTAACCCGCTATGTTAATACTGTATCGGAAGATTTATTATCCCAATTAGTAAGTATTATTGATACGGCTTTAGAAAGACCTGATGTTGATTTTGAAAGATGGCTTTATTTCGATGAAAGATGGTCTTCATTGCTGCAGTTTATTTCACATCTAAGAAAACAGACAGAAGCCCAAGACTTGTTTATAGCACAGCTTGAACAGAAACTTCAAGGAACCTTTGGTTATCGTCAGTTACCACCCGAGAAGAAAGCATTTTTGAGAAATCAAATCAGAAGATATGCTGAAAGTATTTCTGTAACAGATGCTGAAAGATCTGACAAAACAGGTTTCTCAACTGTTTCGGTTAATCAAATGATGTATAGGCTTAGAGGTGCAGGTCTTGTTAATAGCGATTGGAATAAAAATCAGTTGTTTTCTGAGCAGAACCAAAGTATGCAAAAACTGGTAGGAATAATGCTAAATACCTATGAGATAAGAAAATCAATAGAAACACTAGGTACTAGTGAAAGACCTTTAGATCAGTCAAGCATTGCTAGATTGATAATTGATTGGGTTAATGGGCAATCTGTATCACGAATAGCAGGGCGGTTTTACCCCAATGAAGATTTGAATAATGCGATTCAGAAAACTACACAAGCTTTATATAAAGTAGTAGCCCAGTCCGCCACTTGGGGTTTAGCAGCTTTGCAAAGTATGCCTACAAGTGGGGTTGATTGGGATAATCTGTCCGAGATTGATAAAAAAAGGATGGCAAATCTTCCTGCCTACCTGCATTATGGTGTCAATACAGATGAAGGCGTGTTAATGCGAAAGAATAATATTCCAAGAAGCATTGCCAATCGTTTAGGCCAGTTATACGATGCAGCAGTAAATGGCGAAATTTTCTCTCAGCCAACCGATTCAGTTAATAATTGGCTTAGAAATCAGGAACGAGAAACTTGGGAAAGTGTTAGGCCTGCTGGTACAAGATTAAGTGGTGAGGAATACAAGAGAGTGTGGGAGAAATTGAATGGGATAAATTAAAAGCACGATTGCACAACATTGTATAAGAGCAATAGCGGGTGAAGTGGTAAAATCAAGGTCGGTGCATTTAATAAACTTTTTTGGTGGCGGACAGATAATCGCCTTGAAATCCGCTACTGCTCTTATGTGTGCCGAGAGTAACGACCGGCTGAAAGTCGTTACGTAACTGTTTATAAGATGGTGGAACCGACCCACCGGTGTTGTCCTACAGGGGAGAGCATCAAACCACCATAAGGTGCTTTGGTAAAGAGCCAAGGTATTGAGCGTTATGGAAAAGGCTACGCCAAGAGCTGGTCAGGTATGAATAATGGAGATGAATGCAAATGAACCTCTGATGAAGTGTCGAGAAAGTGCAACCCTCTGTCAAAAGTGTTTGAAGTATGACAAACATTATAAGTCCAGCGGTCACCTGTTTATTGGCTGGGCGGCAGGCGTCATTTAGGAGGCATGACCATTATTTGGGCTTATTTACGGAACTCGGGAACCTGAGCCAAAATGCAAAGTGAAATGTACAATAGCGCAAACTAGAGGCAGAATAGCGATGTTTGGAACAGGGGCGGACTCATCCGTAGTAGTGATGAAGTTTCTGTAATGGAAATGGAGCAAAGGGATGAGCTAATTTGATATACAGCCTGCCAACTTGAAAAAGGATGAGCTATTTTTGTATACCACTTTAGAAGAGCCGTATGATGGGAGACTATCACGTACGGTTCCCTGCCCGTCCGGCAGGCGGGTGTGAGAGGCTTGGGGTGAAACTCCCCTGGTCTACTCGACGTGTGCTGTGAGTGAAGCATAAGCTTCACGTAACTATTTATAAGATGGTGGATCCGACCCACCAGAATCTGCTTATAGG
>NZ_JALKAU010000061.1:0-2786 GCF_023015735.1 Gelidibacter sp. F63206 | reverse complement strand
AAAAATAGTGAGTGAACTTGAGGAAATTGAATCTAAACCAGACACAATTTTTTACGGAAATGGAAAAATTTGGTGGATAAGCACAATTACGACTTATAAGTACAATTCTGAAAACTATTCAACTCATTCAGGAAAGCAAACTCAATATTACAAAAACGGACAAATCGCAAGCGAAATTTTTTTAGGAAAATACGGAAATATAATATCTTGGAATTCTTATGACCGAGAAGGAAATAAAACGTCCGAATCCATAACGACTGAAATCGACTCAAACGCAAATAATCTGACTGAATTTTTCGAATCCGACGAACATATCAATTTTAAAAGAATTGAGAAATATTATAAATGCTCATATAAACTACAAGTTTGTTATTTGTTCAAAGAAGGACAAACAGTGAACGGAAAAAAGGTCGGACTTTGGAAAACTTATACCGAAAACGGAGAACTGAAAAAAGAAAAAAACTATTGAACAAAAAAACGTTTTACAACACCGTATAAAATTAATGGCTAGACCTCGCCTACTTACGAAAATCCTCGCGGATTTTCTATTCGGTGTTTATTTGCTAAATTAAGTGCTTAAACACGCCACTAATCTTATACAATCACGTTACCCACAATTATGAAAAAGATACTGCACATATTGACAATCATACTTCTTCCATTGACAGTTTTTGGTCAAAAGGAGTATTTGTCAAGATTATCAATTTCGGGCGGTGTATCAGAACTTGGAATTTCACCATCTGAAGAAATTTGGGTAGCGACAAAAGCAGGAAATGTTTATTTCACCAAACAAATCGGTGAATTATGGAATATGGGACCATATGGTTCATTAGACCCTTATAATTTAAGTTCAGGAAAGACATTTGAGAGGTTAAACTTTTTCTCTGAAGATACTCTGATGATTTCAGGATTTATTCAAGAAGGCGGAAAACAAGACTTTGTTTTTTGGTCGGGGAATCACGGAAAGACTTGGGAAAAAGTAATATTCGGAAAAAGTAGTTGGATTGATGCTGCATACATAAATAACAACGGAAAAGCTTGGATGAGTGGTAATTCGCAACTCATTTATTACACAGAGGATAAAGGAAAAACTTGGAAAGCCTTTGATAAGGCAGGAAATGAAAATGCACTAAGATTTTCAACTATTCATTTTGCAAAAGATGAACAAACAGGGTTGTTTGGCTCTTTTTGGAACGTACTCTACAAAACAACTAATAACTGCCAAAGTTGGGAAAAACTACCGACACCTTTAAGTCAAGGAAAATATGAAAGGCTTTCGAAAGAAGAGCGACCTGACATTCGAAAAATAAGAATTTTTGGAAACTACTACATCATCAATCAGCAAGGAAGAGTGTTTATGACTAAATCCGATTCTATTGATTGGACTTATTTGCCCGAAATAATTGATTTTGAGGTTTCTGAAATCAATAACCTTTACACAATTAATCAAGATTTGAGCATAAGCCATTATGACAATGATTTTTCTCAAACTTGGCAGTCAGAGGAGTCTCTTGAAAACAACCCCAGAGCAATTGGAGTTAGAAACAACAAACTTTTCGTGTTGACATTTGAAAACATTTACAAGATTAATCCCGATGACTTTATAGTTTCTCAGTTATTTACGGATGAAGTTCCTATTCAAGAACCCTACTTAAAATTAAGCTTTGAAGGTGAAGAATATGGATTTGAGAATAAAGATATTCTACGCTTTGACAAGAAAAAAAAGCAATGGTATCGTTTTATGACTGTAGACTTCTCAATTGCTAATGCTTCCTTATTTGCGAGTAAAATTGTATTGGCAGACCGAAGCTTAAAAAAGCTATACACCTTAGACCCAAAAGAAAAATCAGTTAATGAATATAGTTTGCCTGAAAGTCTTTTTTCTAATCTCGTAGTTAAGGAGTTACATTTTGAAAATGGCAGTCAAGGTTGTTTCCATTCTGACAATTCATTAAGGACTTACATTAAAAAGGGAGATAAATATGTAGTTGATAAAAAAACAAAATCTTCAAAATATCTTTCCCGTGCAGACAATGAAATCGAAGTAACCAAAATAGAACGGATTATTAATGTAATAGACAAATCACGATTCTCAAATGTTTCCTTGACTGATTTGAGCATTACAGAAAATGACATTAATGAATTTAAAAAGTTCATTGATAAAGAAGAGCAACGCATAAATAAATCAGGCATAGACCGCTTTGACTATGAGAACTTGTACACATTTCCAGGAGAAAAAACAGATTTCGATTTTTACAAGTCAGTCGCAGACTTGTTATTCACTTTGAGTGATGAAGAAATCAATAATGCTTTTTGGCAATCTTATGGAAATTGGAGTACAACAACGGATTGGAGAAGAATCATCATTGTATTTCAAAACGGTAAAAAATTAATAATTGAAAATTCGGATGACAAGCCTAACTATCTTTATACACCTTGGGTAGTGGACTTTGAAGGATTGAAGTTCCGCACAAACTCAATTCTCTTTGGACAACAAATTGATGAAATAACAAATGGACAATTCTTCAACGAAGTTGCCCGAGATAAGAATTATGCAATCTTCAAAATTGCTGACTATTTGTATAAAAAGAAACTGAATGAAAAATAAAAGTGGGTAATCGAGTAGACGGGTGACGACCTAACGGTCGCCACTGCGCCTCTCACACCACTCCCGAAAGCTTTCGGGATACAGGTCTCGTACCCGCCTGCCGGCGAGCAGGTACGGCGGTTCACCAGATTAAAGTTTGCGCTCTATCGATGTAATCTCCTAGCGGTTTATAGCCTTT
>NZ_JALKAU010000060.1:0-14893 GCF_023015735.1 Gelidibacter sp. F63206 | reverse complement strand
CATCGGAAGGTTCGCTTTCGCTCATCTCTTTTATCAATACCTGACAGATCAAGTCTGCCTTTTCTTCTCTCGCTTCACACAAACAAATTACTCTGTATGCATTAGAAAAGTGGTTTAGAACCAGCTCCTATAAGCAGATTCTGGTGGGTCGGATCCACCATCTTATAACATAGTTACGTGAAGCTTATGCTTCACTCACAGCACACGTCGAGTAGGAAAAGGAAGTTTCACCCTTCCCCTCTCACATCCGTCGAACGGGCAGGGAAACGTATCCCGAAGAAAAATCGGGACAGGCAGTGATAGTCTCCCATCAAACGGCTCTTTTAATTTAATCCACAAATACAAGCTCATCCTCTTTCAAGTTGGCATATTGTATTTTAAATTAGCTAACCCCTTTGCTCCGATCCCATTTATTCACGAAATATCTATTTGCTTTTGTTATTCGTGATCATTGTGTAACAACCTCTCCGTGTAGGGCAACGTATTTGGATAAACAATTAATTATACCTTCAACAAGGTATTTACTTTTCCGTTATACGTGAAAAATCCGTACAAGAATTATTTAGGTACGGAATTTGTGCGTACATTTGCATTGAAAAACTATGAAACTAACATTATGAGTGCAACAGCAAAATTGACCGGCAAGACTAGATTTGATGCTAGATTGTCTGTTCAAGAAAAAGAATTATTTGAAAGAGCGGCCGATTTAGGTGGATTTAGAAGTTTAACTGATTTCATTATCAAAGCGGCTAAAAAAAGAGCGCAAGAAATAATTCAGGAAACTGAGCAGGTCTTAGCATCAAAAAGAGATAGTGAAATATTTTTTAATGCATTGTTAAAGCCAGAACCACCAAACAAGGCATTAAGAGACGCCGCGAAGAGATATAAAAAAAATATGTAAATGGAATTGCAAACAGAAAACCTTAAATCTTCACATTTTAGAAAAGATTTTAATTGTGGACATGAGATTTTGGATAATTATCTTAAGAAGCAAGTTAATCAAGATATAAAGAAAAAGTTATCTGTTTGCTTTGTTATTGCAGAAAAAGAGGATGAAAAAAATGTGGTTAAAGGATATTATACCTTGTCAAACTATGGCATCCCGAGAGAAATGATTCCTCCGGAAATTGAAAAAAAATTTCCACGAGCCTATAAGACAATTCCAACTACGCTTTTAGGCAGACTTGCACGCGATAAAGACTTCAACGGTAAAAGGGCAGGTGAATTTCTATTATTAGATGCATTACATAAGTGCCATGAAACTTCTATGCAAATTGCGTCATTTGCAATAATTGTCGATCCAATTGATGATAGTGCCAAATCATTTTATGAAAAATACGGCTTCAAAACCTTGCCAGATAGCAAAAAAATGTTCCTTCCAATGCATACTGTAAATCAATTATTTCAAAATTAGCAAATTTTGCATTGTGATTAACAGTTATCGAGTCAGCCAGAAATTAGCGGCCTATTCTACAAATAATCTCATCATCCTTCAAGTTGGCAAACTGTATTTAAATTAATTACCTCTTTTGCTCCACTCTCATTACAATCCCGATTGCTATCCGCATCATTACTGAGACAAGGCGTTCCGCCCCTGGGCAAGCATCTCTAATCTGCCTTCGTGTATTTCAATTAATATCTTGCCTCAGGTTCCCGTTGTTCCGTAAATGAGCCAAATACTTGGACGTGCCTCCTAAATGAGGCCTGCCGTTCAATCCACCTCTTGGTTAAACAACCTCCACAGATTTTTGATATGGTCATCTGGCCAAGGTAGACACCAGTGGTTCTCAACCATTTATGGGGCATAATGCAGTCAACGTCCGGCTAATTTTACAAGATGCCTATTGTTATATAGTAGCCCCTATTACCATATTGTTATTCTGTCCTCCTTGGGCACAAACATATGATCTTGGGGTTTTACATCAAATGCTTCGTAAAAAGGTGTGATATTCATCAATGGACCATTCACACGCCATACAGGTGGTGAATGCGGGTTGTTTTTGATCCATAAATGTAGGAATTCGTCTTTCATTTTCACTCTCCAAATTCTCGCGACTGAAAGAAAGAATCGTTGATCTGGAGTATAGCCTCCAATTTTTGTGGAATCCTGCCCTTCTTTGGTCATTTTAAAAGCATCATAAGCAACAGCTATACCAGCAATATCTGCAGTGTTCTCACCTACAGTCATTTCCCCGTTTATATATAGACTATCTAAAACGGTAAACGTATTATATCTATCGACTACCTGTTGAATGCGCATTTTGAACTTCTCATAATCATTATCTGTCCACCAGTTTCTTACGGTCCCATCCTTATCAAATTGTGCTCCTTGGTCATCAAATGTGTGGGTTATCTCGTGGCCTATTACCATGCCTATGCCTCCATAATTAAGCGCATCGTCCGCGTTATTATCAAAATAAGGAGGCTGTAAAATACCTGCAGGAAAGACAATTTCATTGGCCAACGGATTATTATATGCCGTAACAGTTGGAGGGGTTGTAAACCACTCCGACTTATCCACAGGCTTGTTCAATTTTGACAATTGGCGTTGATACTCTGCCGCAGAAGCCGACACAATATTTTCGAAATACGTATCTCTCGCAATAATCACACTGCTGTAATCTTTCCATGTATCGGGATAACCTATTTTTTTCGTCATAAAAGACAGTTTCTCCTTGGCTTTTTGTTTGGTACTGTCGCTCATCCAATCCAACTTATCTATTCTTATGGCATAAGCTTTCTGAACATTATTTACCAGTTCCAACATCCGTTTCTTAGCATCCTCTGGAAAATATTTTCTTACATATAATTGCCCCAGAGCTTCTCCCAGATAATGGTCAACGGCACTAGCCATTTTTTCAGAACGCGTTTCCGAAACCGATTGACCAGAAAGCACTCTGGTAAATTCAAATGAGGCCTCTACAAAATGATTACTTAGGTCATTGGCATAATTGGCAATTGTCTTCGCTTTTAAGTAAACCCTCCAGTCATTGATAGGAATGGTCTTTAAAAGTTCATTAAGGGCATCGTAATAGGCAGGTTGGGCCACATCGATTGAATCTGTTTTTGCATCTAAGTTATTGAGCAATTTAGCCCAGCCTATGTTGCGATGCTTTTCTGAAAGTTCTCCTACAGACATCTTGTTGTAATTTGCGTGTACATCCCGCAGTTCAACTTTTGTTTTGTGTGAGGTGGCAAGATGCTGTTCGATATCATAAACTGTAATAGCATGATTTTTGGCTTCTTCGACCGAACTGCCCGTAAGTTGAAATAATTTGGCGAGATACTTTTTGTACGCCTCCTGCATGCCAAGTATTGTAGATTCTGTGGCAAAATAATAATCCCTATCCGGCAAGCCTATACCCGTTTGATAAACATGAGCGATATTTATACTGCTGTTATTATTGTCAGGGGAGACCCAAAAAGCAATAATGGAATTATTGTACACTTTTGCCTCTTTAGCCACAAATTCCATTAAGGAAGGTGTATCACGAATGTCCTCTATTTGGGAAAGTAAAGGTTTAATGGGGTCGTATCCACGTTGGTTTATAGTTGTTGTATCCATACCCGATGCATAAAAATCACCCACCTTTTGTCCCACACTTCCCTTCGAATTTTTACTTTTCGAAACACTGTCCAATATTTTTTGCAGTCTCAACCGCTGTGGATGATTCATAAACATATAAGCTCCAACCCCAGATTGACTGGGCGGTATTTTGATTGAATCGTACCAAATACCATTAACATATCTAAAAAAATCATCTCCTGGACGGATGGAAGAATCAATACCTGTGACGACTACATTTTCCTTTTCCACTGGACTGGCACAGGATATAACTGTCACAAATGCAATAATTAGGATTTCAATGTTTTTCATGATTTAATTACACCTATTTTAATGAATTGAAGAATACGAGAATCTAATATTTTTAAATGAGTTGATTTTCAACGTTATTTTAACATTACGGCTCTATAAACTGGGCACATTCCACCAAAATGGTTTTAATAAAAAAATTCGGTAATCGCCAGCTTTAATGTTAATCCACAATCTTTTGTGTTTAACAAGGAATGTAAATTTGAAGCAGCCAACCTTCAGTTAAGTACGAGCTATGATATTAATTAAAGACCATATATTTTCTATTTTCCGCCTACTATTCATATGCAAGGTCATCTGAGGCTTTTCCCCACATTATTTATAGTATGTTGTTCAATATTTTCAAATTTTTTAATAATTCCACATAGTCTATCCCGTTGCTTAGCAACAAGCATAGGCCTTAGATAGAACCACATAAAGCTTATCCACAACAAGGAAGCCACATAGACAAAAATGGACCGGGAAGATGGTACCACCAACACATATTCGTATAGATATAAACATAGACCTATGGTCAGTGTAGCGAAATATATCTGCAACATTTTTGTTTGTAAAAACTTCTGTTGTTCTTTCAGCTTTATTACCGCCTTTAAAAATTCACTATTCTTCTGATTTTCGTCTGCTTTTATCAAATATGGGATAAGTTGATTATAAAACAATATATAAACGGCTATTCCTAAAATAGTTATTACTATTCCGATTTTGGTCGTAACCAATTTCGGTTGGAAATAAAGCCAAATAAAAACAATTAACCCAATGGATAAAGTCATCAACCCGTTAACAGCGATTAATATTATTAGATTCATTCTCTTTATTTTCGTAAACTTTGAAATCAACACCTCCATTTTAGGGGGTTCGGTGGTCTGCTTAGACCATAACTCTTTCAAATTCGTATCATTGTCCATATTCCTTGAATTTTATTTTTATCTTTTCCTTTATCCGGTGAATTCTAACTCTAACATTGGTATATGAAATCCCAACTATACTCGCAATATCTTCTTGTTTAACATTCTCCAGCTCGAGTGAAATTATAATCCGGTCGGTTTCGGCCAATTCCGAAATACATTTATATAAAAATTTAATTTGTGGTTCAATATCAAGTACATTTTCTTGCGAAAGGTTTTTGGGTAATTCATCTTGTGGGAAACGTTTTTCACGTTCGATTTGACGTAAGCAAATATTTGTTGCAATTCTAAAAATCCAAGTTCCGATTTTCGACTCGTATCTAAATTCCGGAAGTTTTTTGAAAACGACTATAAAAGTTTCTTGGGCTAAATCCTTCGCCAAATCTCTATCGTTCACGTAGCCCATACATAGACGAAAGATCTTTTGCCAGTAGCTTTTGTACACCTCTTCAAACACGTTTAAGGGTTGGTTAAAAAGTTTGCTAATTGGTCTAAATACCATTCTTTTTCATCGTACATTATAAAATGAAGACCGTTATTTGCATAATGCAAATCAGCAAATTCGAGATCTCTGAATTGTTCTTCAATCGCAGGTTTAAAATTCCTGAAATTAGATTCGAGTAAAACCAAAGTGGAACATTTGACACCTTTGATTTTTTCTCGCAAATCGGTGTTTGAAAAATCACAATACATTTCTGTAAAAGTCTGTTTATCTGACTGCATGCTCCAATTTAAAACGGTTTCCAGCATCTCTGTATTTTGAATAAGTTGCAGCATCGACATTTTTTGCATTTGAAGAAACTGTTCTTCAGGCAACTTTGTAATCTGGTTTACCATAACCGAACAATCGATATTTTCCCGCTGTCCAATGCTTGGGTTGATTAAAGCTGCCAAACAAGGTAACGCATCTACAATAACCATTTTTTCAATGAGTTCTATATAATCCGCTGCTATTGCCATCGCCAGCCCATCCCATATTGTATCCGATCAATATTGGCTTTACCATATTCTCGCTCTTGATTAAGTCTGCAATTCGAGTTCTCAAGTCTTCAAAACTTGGGTTTGGCCTTGGTTCTGGGTCCGCAAATCCGGCCATGGTAAGGGTGTAACAGGTGAATCCCTTTTCAAAGACTGCTTTTGTTTCAGACCATACTTCTCCGGAAAACGCAAATCCAGGAATCAGCACGATCGCCCCCATTCCATTTCCGCTCTTTTCAAATTCAAATGGATAGCCCGATATCCTTTGTCCAAACGATTGAATGTGGATCAGAAGGAAAATGCTTAAAAAAAGTGAGTGTTTCAACTTGCATATTTCTTTTCTTTTTTTTCCTTTTAGATACGAGAAACCACGAAATGTTACAAAGCCCTTGAAGTTTTATATTCAGTAGGATTTTCTCGAGGTTAAGGATTTGTTCATGAAACGTAGTACAAAAATTGGTAGCTTCGTTTAAACATATGCCTAATTTTTAAATTTTTCTAACTACTTTTTCTGTTCCCAACTAGTCAATTATAAATACTTGGCGATCTCGAAAAAATGCTCAACTTCCGTGTCAGCAATGGTTCGCATTATTTTTCATATAAGTGTTGTAGGGTGTAGTGCTATCCATAATATAGTCAGATTAATTCATTTTTTTTATCAAGATATTCTTTTTGTTTATTTCGAGTTTTAATCCTTTTCTCATTTTATACAACACAGTCAATGCGATAATTAAACTTATGGTTACAAGTCGAAAAACATTTGAGTAAATTCCCCCAAGTGCATTATTACTAATGTCGAATAGCTCCCAAGATAAATTCATCAACAGATGTAAGAAAATCGGTATCCATATATTAAATTTCCATTCCGCAAATACCCAAGCAAATAAAACACCTCCTAAAAAAGTAATTAAGAAAATACCCCACATCTCGGCTAAATCTGTACTCTGATATAAATGCAATGTTCCAAAATAGAACGCACCAAAAAATACAGACGGAATAAATCCAAGTTTAGTCTTGCTAAAAAGCAAACCGAATAAAAATCCCCTAAAAAAAAGTTCTTCAAAGAAGCCCGCAGCAACGACTGAAATCAAAAATGTATTTAGCGAAATTTTCGGATCAAAATCGAAAACAAAGCTAAAACCAATAAACATTGGCAATGTGCAAATTAGAGCGAACAAAAACCCTTTTAAAATAGATTGATTAAGTCCTAAACTTTTTAAAAAATTAGCTTTCCCACTAACTAAAAGAGTTCCCAGAAAAAGAGGTATTCCTGAAAGAGCATAAGTTAATATATGACTTAGTCCAAGCTGATTTGTCAATTCAAATATCCACTTTCTTGTCTCTTTGAAAAAATAATCGTCAATAACAAAATATATCCCGAACGATATTATAACAATTAGAATGTTTTTGGTTGAATTTTTCATATAAATTTAATTTTGAGTTCTATTTACATAGACGCTCATTTTTGTAAAATGGTTGCCTGGATAGATAAAATGTGTTCAGATTATTCTTTCGTTGTAATTGTTCTTCTTGGAATTTTGTGCACGGAATTGTGGTTAACAGTTATCGAGTCGGCCAGAAAAGAGCAGCCTATTCTACAAATAAACTCATCATCTTTCAGGTTGGTAAATGGCATTTTAAATTAGTTATTCCTTTGCTCCACTCTCATTTCAGTCCCGACAGCTATCGGGATCATCACTACTAAAGACTGATCCGTCCCTGTGCCAAGCATCGTTATTCTGCCTCTAGTTCGCGCTATTGTGCATTTCACTTGCATCCTGGCGCAGGTTCCCGAGCTCCGTGAATAAGCCCTAATAATGGTCATGCCTCCTAAATGATCCCGCAAGTGCGGGACCGCCCAGCCAATAAGCAGGTAACCGCTGGACTTATAATGTTTGTCATACTTCAAACACTCCTGCCTGCCGGCAGGCAGGTTTGACAGAATGTAGCACTTTCTCGACACTTCATCAGAGGTTCATTTGCATTCATCTCCATTATTTATACCTGACCAGCTCTTGGCGTAGCCTTTTCCATAGCGCTCAATACCTTAGCTCTTTACCAAAGCACCTTATGGTGGTTTACTCCTATTATTCTTATTTTCAAAATGTAGTCGTGATATCGCTTCGCTTAATTGATGCTCTCCCCTGTAGGACAACACCGGTGGGTCGGTTCCACCATCTTATAAACAGTTACATAACGAATTTCAGTCGTTCGTTATTCTCGGCACACATATGAAAAGTAGGCGGTTTAGAAGCACGAAACTTTCGGTTAAACACAAAGTTTGATACGAGCCACAAGCCTTGAGTTTATTACTGTTACGCCTATTTTTTATATACATTTGTCACCTGTAGTTATTCTTATGTTCTCATTATTTGATACGTTTGCATATCGTAGTAATAAGCTCTCATTTCTCCTGAACATTGTATTAAGGAATATCTTGCAATATTAGAATCAAACTTATCTATGTTTTCTATAACACTTAAATCTTCTTTTAAATGAGAAGTAAATGCCAAAACATACGTGATTTTCTTTTTAAATAATTCTTTAAATTCAGATAAAGTCAGATTATTGATATCATTGCCTTTGTTTATTAAACTATTATAAATCTTCGTTAATATAATTTTTTCTTCAGATCCTAATGTTTCTCTCAATCTCCTTGCTGAAATTGTTATTTGGTTAGCAAGCTCGCGCATTTCAGATTTGAATCCATATTTAACGTGAATTAAATATAAGTTCTCATTATCATAATTTAATATATCACATAATTCTAATCCATCCTTAATAATCGTATCTATCACGATATAATTTTTTAAGGTATTGTAAGATGAGTTGTAATCACTTTCTTTTCTAAGAATTTTTTTATCCCATTTTAAAGGTAAAATTGTATTTGATGCGTTATATGTTTTTAGGATATGTTCTGTATTTGTTTTAAGGTCTTTCACAAAAGTATCTCTTAAGTGATACCATTTAGTATCTACTAAAAAAATTGGTTTATTATTAATTGGGAATTCTGTTGAAATATTAAATAGAAAACTTGATCCAGTAGTTTGTATTTTATTATGATGGCTCGTAATTCTTGCACCTTGCAAGAATACCATAAATTTAAATCTATCATTTACTCCAAACCTCTCGATTCCTCTTTTTATTACAGTATCATAAATTTCAGTTCTATCAGTAACTTCAGCAAATGTACTGTATCCACCATTTTCACTTTTTTCTTTTAGTTTATAATAATCAGCCTCATAAAACTTTTCAATATTGTTCGGGTCACAAAAATCATACTCAAAAGTAGTGCTGGAATATTGCCCTCTTTTGTAAACATTTTCTGTGTCGTTGAAAATTCGAGTTATTAATTCGGGATGTAGATAATCAGATATATATTTTTGATCTGTGATTTCCTCATAGGAACTAAGATAATCAGATGCTACCAATTCAAGGATATAACAAATCTCTATTATTATTTTATTCAAATCATTAAAGTCTACAGATTTCTTTATCTGAAATGATTTACCCACAAAAATCTGAACTCTATCTGCTTTGTTCTTTTTAAGAAATTGAAAGTGCAAGTCTGATACTTCTTGACTTAATTTTAAATGAATCTCCTTAGGAACTTTGCCGAATTTTATAAAATCAATTATTCTATAATTATCTCTAAATTGCTCACTTATACCTGCTCTCGATCCAGTTATTCCTCTTGATTTAATTGATAACAATTCATCAAATTCTGGTTTTATTATTCTTGAGTAAAGATTTAATCCAAAAGAATGGTCTATAAATGGTAAAATTATTTGATAAGCATTTCCCCCTACAATACAGAATATGTTAAACTCAGTTTCAATAAAGAGTAACAAGGAAAGTTTTTGTTCTGTAAAATCTTTTTTGGACGTAAGCCCGTTTGGTAAAAACTCTTTCCAATCTGAAACAATATCTTCTGACTTATATAAATACAGAAAATAAGTGTTTCCTCCTTTTACGATTTTCTGCAAATTTTCTTTATTAAAAACCTCTTTGTATTTGAGTTTTTTAAAAGAAATGTTTATTATTTTCTGAATGATAGTATCTGTCTGCTTGAGTGATTTTAGCAAACGGTGAGTTTCATCTATCCTGTATATTTTAGGATTTTTTGTCATTCAGGATTTCTCTTTTTTTAATTACAGGTAACGTGTTTGTATAAGAATAGTAGCGAATTACATTCGCAATCGTTTTCGTTTTAGACCGAATGTAAATATAAAAAAGCGCTTTCGATTAAGCATCAAAGTCGCTATTATTTTTATACTTTGTTAGCTGTTCGTTATATTTTTCTAGAGAATATGATTGATTAAAACAAAAAAAGTGAGAGTCATATAACCCTCACTTTTACCAAAATAAATGTTATTGAGATTTATTTTTTAGTGTATTTTTTTAATTCTGTTACTGCTTCTTTAGTTGTGAAAACGTGACTAGCTATCATTCTAAAATTTACTAGCGCTGCTTCATAACCATTCATTCCCGGTAAGATTGCTGCTGCGGTTGCATCCTTTACAACAGAAACATCAAAACCAGATTCGACTAAATCTCTCATATGAGATTCTGTACAAAGATTAGCCGACATACCTGCTAAAACTACTTTGCTAAATCCGTGTTTACGTAATTGTAAAGCTAAATCGTTAGATTCTGGACCGTATACTTTATGAGGACTTGTAACAATTACATTGTCTCCATCAATATATTTCTTGTACTTGTCTAACCAATCTGCACCTGACCCTTCAAAACCTTCTGTTGATAAAGCATCTGTTCTGTCAAACATTCCAATCTTATGCATTAATGCTTCTAAAGCACCTTCAATTTGCCAAGAATGGTCGTGTTTAAAATAATAATGTGGTGATACAAAAACAGTGATACCTTTTTCTTTTGCTACTTTAAAAAGCGCTTCGATATTGTCTACTGTATTGTTGTCTGTTACACTTTGTCCTACAACTCCCCAAGTTACTCCATCTGGACTTAAAAAATCATTTTGAGGATCTGTGATTACAATTGCAGTATTTTCATCTACTGTAAATCCTGGATCTGGTAATTGAGCAAACATACTTGTTACACTTGCTACTACTAATACTAATGTTACTGATAATTTTTTCATTTTATTATAATTTTAAAGATTATTATTTCTGTTTTAATTATTTATGCTTGAACTGTTTCCAATTCTTGAGCTACTGGAAAATCAATGTCGATTTGAGTTAAGTTGTGTAGGTAGTTCATTATAACTTTGTCACCTACCGCTAAAATAACATCGACTAAAGTTCCTTTTGAATAACCCGCGTTAAAATAGTTTTCAAGTGTTGCGTCATCAACTTTTCCTTTGTTGATGGTAATTGCTTTTGCTACTTTAACAAGAGCATCAAATTTTTCGTTAGTGGAAAAGTAACCTTGTCTTAATTCTAATATTTGTTCATCTGTAAAACCATTCATTTTACCAATTGTCGTATGGGCAGATAAACAATAGTTACAACCATTTACTTGGCTAACTATTAAGTTTATAACTTCCTTTTCTTTTTTAGAAAGAGACGTTTTAGCATTTTGAAATTGTAAATAACTTTCTAAAGCAGTATCAGAATATGCAATCGTTGCATAAAGGTTAGGTACAAAGCCTACTGCTTTTTCTAGGTTGTCAAAAATTTCTTGATTGTTAGAGGATACTTCTTCTCTTGTTGGGATATTAAAATTTGTCATAATATTCTGTTTTTAAATTTGTTTATCATTATTGATAGCGCAAATATGCGAACAGAATGCAATGTTTAATTAGGTAGGTTTTCCCTTAAAGTTGGCAATTTATCCCAAAAGAGAATTTTCTCGGTATTTTGAAGGAGAAACACCTTCTTGTTTTTTAAAAAACCGACTAAATGACTGAATATCATCATAGCCAACTTTAAAAGCAATTTCTTGAACTTTTATGTCAGAATAATGTAGTAATCGTTTTGCTTCAAGCATTTTACGGTCTTGAATATAACTTAATGGTGTTTTTACACCAATTTTTGAAAAGATGTTGGAGATTGTTTTAGGTGATTTAAATAAAAGGTCTGCATATTCGGCTACCGTATGTTTTGAATTAAAATGTTGCTCTACCAAAAAATTAAATTCTCTAATAATATCATTTTCTTTTTTAATTTTTGAAAATTGATGTTGTTTCTTGTATAGTCTTGTACTCAATATAAGATAACGCTTTAACATCATTTGCAACATACTTATTTGTAGGTTATCTTTAGATTGCATTTCTATGGTAAACATTTTCCAAAGGATTTGAAAATGTTCGATTTCTTCTTCTGGAATAGTAATTATCGGTAATTGAGATGCACCAAAAAATAAAATTCCTTTACAACTTACTTCAATGTCGTGATCTATGACACAAAAAAAAGGTCTGTTGAACCTTAAATATTTAGCGGTTCCTTTTTTTAATACTTCAACTTTATGAAACTCGGTAAAAAACACAATTTGATTTTTGGTAAAAGAATATTTTTTTCCATCAATAATAAAACGATTATCATTTGTCTGAAACCAAAGAATGGTTAGACTACTTGATTCTGGTTGATTAAAAATGGCACACGAAGAAGCATCGAGCTCCATAAGTTCAATAAATTCCTTTGTTTTTCCTTTTATTTTCATACTTTTTAATGATAGCTAACGGGAGTCCGCGCAAGAACTCCATTAGAATATAAATTTACACTTTTATTTAGTTTGTGGTCGTTCTTAGAGGTTTTAGTGATGTGTTTTTAAAGAGTTGGTTTTGTTGGAGCAACATAAACTTGCGCTTAGAAAGGCTAAAAAGGGCTCGGTTTTGGGTAAAAAGTAGAGTGCAAGGCTCTTTAGCCTGTTTTTCAGTTCGGTTGGGGATAGAATGGAGATAAGCCTGCACAAGTTGTAACAGATCATCATGATATTAACTTCTGAGAGGACATTTTCCTTGCCTTTCATAAGTGTGTAGGTAAAGCCCCATTGCCTTTTGAGCGTTCCAAATTGATGTTCCGTGACCTGTTGCCGTAGTCTATAATAGTCTGGGTTCCGGTTCACTCTTTCTGCATTTCCTTCCAGTGCCTCGGCATAGATGGAGCGTTCTATAAGTCGGCCCTGTTTGGCGGTGGTACATTTGGCCTTAAGTGGGCATGGGCTGCAGGCCCTAAAGTTTTTATAGTGCTTGACCTTTACGTTTCCCTTAACGTATATGTTGCCTGTGCCGCTCAGGGTCTGTCCATTGGGGCAGATATAGGTATCGGATGATTTTTGATAGTTGAACCTGCTTATTTCAAAGAGGTCGTTTTTCTGTGTGGTACTTTCCTTGGGCGAGCTGTAGGTAATGATGTTGTGCTGGCCACAGCGGGCAATTTCAGCGCCGGTGGTGTAACCCTTGTCCGTTAGGGCGTCCATTGTTTCTACGCCAAGGAGCTGTCTGGCATCGATGGCCATTGTGGATAGCGCCCTGGTATCGTTGACAGAACCTGTATCGTTGTTTACAAAGAGCTTGTGTTTTGAGTCGCATCCGGCCTGGACGCAGTAACCCACGTTGGTAATGTTCCGGTGCAGGATGACGGACCTGGCGTCGGGATCGGTAAGGCTGATCTGGCTCCCTCCACTTTCCTGCAACCTTTTTTCTATTTTTCGGTACCTCTCTTTTTTGGATTTTTGGTAGGCAACCTTTGTCTCGATTTCCAGGGTGTCAACATCTCCGTCCCCTTGGTCAAGCTTGTCCTGATACTCCCTGATCTTGTCGTCGATGTAGGCGATATGGCGGTCTATCTTCTTTTGGTTGAAGTTGTTCTTCTGGGCGTTCTGTGCCCGGATCTTAAAGGAGTCTATGGCGATGGTCTTCCCCTCTATGAGCTCCCATTCCTTGAGCAGCCCCACAAAATGGCGGAAGGCCTGTTTGAACGCTGCAGCATTCTCTTTTCTGAAGTAAGCGATCTTCCTTGCAGAGGGACCCAGTCCCTTCAGGAACCAGATGACCTCAAGGTTGACCCTGCAGGCGTGTTCCATCTGGCGCGATGAGCGAAGTTTGCTCTTGTAGCCGTAAAGATAGAGCTTGAGCATATCCCTCGAATGATAGGGAGGCCTTCCCTCTGAATTGAGCATGTCCCTAAAGCCCAATTCCTCCATTGGAAGGATATCCACGAACATATCAACGGTGCGTGCCCATGAATCATGATCTACGCACGACTCAAAGTCCATCATTACCAATTGATCCCTGTTAAATCCTGTTATAAATTCCATAACATTAAGGTAGTCAATATCGTAATAGGTCTGGAAGAGAGTTCTAAGGTAATCAACAAAGTTATCAGGAAAGAGAGGTTATTGCGCAGTCTGACGTTGTTGTATATGGTTTGTTGCGTGGTTTAAACAACTAATTTAGTAAATAATTACTGACCAAGAAAGTCCGCGAGGACTTTCGTAAGTAGGCGATAAGCCAGCAATAAATTATATACGGTGTTGTGGCACGTATTTTTATTCTTTTCGATATGCTATCATTTCCATTGGTCCAGTTGGAATTAAACATAGTTTTAAAAATTCCGACGTAACTTCTTTGATTGGAATTGAGGCATTTCTTTTTCCGTCATAATACATAGAAACGAAAAAAGTCGAGTCAATTTTTTCAATAATTTTCTTTTCGCCCTCTTTTCTCTTAAATAATTCTAAAGTTTCTTTGTCCCAAAGTTCTTTGTTAAATTCAAATTCTGATTCTCGTCCGTTTTCAGTCAGCACGAAAGTCATTTTTTCAATATCTTCTTTTTTCAGCGTTGTGATTGTCGGTTCAAGTCGATAAAAGTCACATTCAAAAACAGCGTCTTTGTCATTCGATTTTCCGTTGATAAACCACTTTATGTGATTCTCATTAACGATTTCGTATTTAGAGGATTTCTCGTTGTTATTGTTCAAAAAGTCTCCATTGTTCATTTTCAATGTTGTTGCTTTTGCTTTGAGAGAAAAATCAGTATAAATGTCAACATTGTCGTTGTTAATTTCAAGAAGTTGAAAACCAGGATATCCTTTTTTTTCATTTCCTGAATCAACGTCTTTCAGAATCCATTTTCCATTCATATTTTGTCCAATTACGGAATTAAAAATCATTGTTAATAGTATGATGGTTGTCGTTTTTCTCATATGTGCCACAACG